>JANQOH010000078.1 GCA_028289725.1 Alphaproteobacteria bacterium | reverse complement strand
ATGCCGCGTCTGCGCCGAGGCCTGTCGCGATGTCGCATTTTTCTTGGCTGCCGCAAGTCGCATACACTTTCGCGCCGCGCGCTTTGGCCAATTGGACGGCGACATGGCCCACGCCGCCCGTGCCGCCTTGGACGAGCACGGTTTCCCCGGCCCTGAGGTCGATCATGTCGACCAAGCAAAACCACGCTGTGACCATCACCAGCGGGATCGCCGCGGCTTCCTCGAACGACAATGACTCCGGCATGTGCGCCACCATGCGCGCGTCGGCCGCCATGTATTCGGCAAGTGCGCCGGGCTTGCCGCCGATGCCGGTGGCGAAGCTGTAGACCTTGTCGCCGGGCGCGAAACCGGTGACGCCTTTGCCCACGGCCTCGACCGTGCCGGCGCAATCAGCATGCAATATGGCGGGAAATCCGGGACAAAGACGCGCCGCGCGCCCGTCCCGGATTTTATAATCCACGGGATTCACGCTGGTCGCGCGCACGCGGATGACGACCTCACCGTCACCAGGCGTTGGGTCCGGGAACTCGATGGTCTCAAAGACCTCGGGCCCGCCAAAACCGTTGATAGCGATCGCGCGCATGCTCCACTCCCTTGCGGTCCGAGGCCGCGATGCGCGGCCAGCGTGGGACTCATAGCAAATCGAGCTGTCAGTGCGACGCACAGCACCCGTGCGTTTCGGTCGGTGGTGGATCACGGCCCCGCTGCGCATGGTGCGGCGGATTTGACGCATAGTCTGGGGAGGCGTTGGCATGGCTTCGGACGACAAACCGGTTTGTTTAATCGCGGGCGCAGGCCCGGGATCTGGCGCCGAATGCGCGCGACGGTTCGCCGCCGGCGATTATCGCGTCGCCCTGTTGGCGCGCGATCAGGATCGGCTTAAACAACTCGAGGCCGAGATCGACGGCACCAAGGGTTATGTCTGTGATGTCGCCGACCTCGACGGTCTCGTAGCGACCGTTGAGAACGTCACCAAGGAAATGGGCGCGCCTTCGGTGGTCATTCACACGGCGGTATCGGGCGTGCTCGAAGGCGGTGGCGCCAGCAAGTTTATGGAAAGTGATCCGACGCGGCTGGAGCGCAATTTCCGTGTCAATACGACCTCGCTGCTTTATCTCGCGCGCGCCACCGCGCCCGCCATGATCGAAGCCGGGAAAGGCGCCATTATTGTCATGGGCAATACCTCGGCGATGCGCGGCAAGGCGAACTTCGCCTATTTCGCACCGACCAAGGCCGCGCAAAGGATTTTGGCTCAGGCCATGGCCCGCGACCTCGGCCCGCAGGGCGTCCATGTTGCATACGTCCTTGTCGACGCTGCAATCGATACGCCACGGACACGGCCCGTGTTCGCCGCTGACAAGCCCGACGACTTCTTCTGTAAACCGTCAGCAATTGCTGAAGAGATCTTTCACGTGGCGCATCAGGACAAATCGGCGTGGTCGTTCGACGTCGAGATCCGACCGTTCGGCGAAAATTGGTAAGGACGCACGGCGCCTATGTGTTTATGCGCTGTCGCGTCGAACCACTTCGTAGCCGAGGTCGAGTGTTTGCGATGTGGTCGCGGAACCGTTGAGCCGCGCGAGAATCATGTCCGCCGCTTGGCGCCCGATGTCGTAACGCGGTACGCGAACCGTGGTGAGCGCGGGCACCAGCTCCGCCGCGATCTCGAAATCGCCGAGGCCGGCCAGCGCGACCCGATCCGGCACGGGCCAGCCGCGCCTTTGGCAGGCGAAGAGCGCGCTGGCAGCAAGTGAATCACTGGACAGAAAGACTGCGTCCAGCTCTGGATTTTGGTCCATCAGCGATTCGAATGTCGTTGCCGCGGCGCGCAGTGAAAGCCCCTCACTGAACGCTGTAACGGGTGCACCGGCTATGTCGCGGTCCGTCAAACAGGCTTCGTATCCGGCGCGCCGCGCCGCGGTGCGCGGCTCTTGGGAACCGCCGACAAACGCGATGCGGCGGTATCCCCAACCCAGAAGTTTCGCGGTCATCGCATATCCGGCGTCAAAGTTTGAAAAACCGACCACGCCGTCAATCGGATCGTCGGTGAGTTCCCAGGTCTCGACCACGGGCAGACCGGCCTCTTTGAGCCGGTCGCGCAAACGAGGCGCGTGCGTCGTGCCAGTTAAGACCAGCCCGTCCGGTCGGCGGCCGAGAAGGGCCATGGTCAAAGCCTCTTCGCGCTCGGCTGAGTAGCGGCTTTCACCCATGATCAATTGATAGCCCTCGGACCCGATGCGGTCGGCGATGCCTTGCACGCTGTCATCGAAGATCGAGCTGGACACGGTGGGGACGACCACCGCGATAATGTGGCTGCGTTTCGATGCCAGGCTCGACGCGACGAGATCGGGAACGTAGCCGAGCGCTTCGATCGCTTGCTCAATGCGTTTTAGCGTATCGGCCGCCACTTTATTGGGCGATCGAAGCGCCCGCGACACGGTCATTGTTGACACGCCAGCGTGCGCCGCGACCTGTTTCATGTCCGACCGCGCGCGTTTACCAGCGATTGACATATCGGGGCGTCCCGAAAATTGGCATGCTAACCTAGCAGCGGTATAGAAACCTCGCCCAATATCAGCCGACCCGTTTCCGTCCCGTTGCGTCAATAAATTGGGTCGCTTCTGTTGTCCGCTGGTTCTCGTAAATGGAGCCTTGATTTTCAGCCGGCGGGAAGGGCAGCCGCACCGGCACTTTCTCCATGCGCGGCTCCAGCGTCGACTCGCCGCTGACCAGCTGGCCCTCATAGGTCTCCCAATCGCTCGGCATAATCACGATCGGCCACGCGTCGGCGGCCCGATATTGATGCAGCAATAGCCGCCGCGGCTTACCCGATTGATTGGATGAGGAGCCGTGCAGAATGCGCACGTGGTGGATCGAGATCGAACCGGTGTTGCCGGTTACCGGTACCGCCTTTTCGTATTCCGCCTCCACCGCCGGGTCGTTAATCGCGCCACAGAACCGGCCGTGAGCATGGTGGTCGTATACCGGTCCCTTGTGGCTGCCTGGCACCACCATCAGCGGTCCGTTCTCGAGCGTCATATCGTCGATCATGATACCGACCGCGCACAGATCGTCATTTGTGTGCGGGTAAAACGCCCAATCCTGATGCCATTCGACGGGGGCGCCGCCGCCCGCATCCTTCATGTTGAGTTTGCTGATATCAAAGCGCACGCCCGGACCGATCAGATCGTCCATAATCGCGACGATCTTTTCATGCGCCACCATGGCTTCGAAGGCGGGATGCCAACGGTCCGGCGTCTTGATTCGGCGGATATGCGGGGCGCTCGGCGTGTGCCAATCCTCGAGATCATAGACTTCCGTATGGGCGGTCACTTCGCGCGATTTCTCGACCATTTCGTCGCACGCTGCGCGCAACCGCGCGACTTCGACCTCCGAAAGCACGTCGGGCACCATCAAGTAGCCCTGCTCGCGATAAAATGCGATGTCCCGTTCGTTGAGCACCGTTACCTCCAACTCAATCTTTGAGCTAATGTTAGCGCTAACATTTGCTGCGCGTCAAACGGAAATTTCGCGCGCTCCTAGCGGCAGACTTGCTCGGCTTTCAACGCGTTGACGAGTATCAGAGCGACCGGATCGTCACCGGCATAAACGCGCCCCAGAGGGTTGTCGGGATTGGATAATTCCATGGCGATCATCTCGCGCAAGCGCGCGCCGGGCAAAGGGATCGGCGTGAAGCAAATGGTTGGGTGGTCGATTGCCGCTTGCGCGTACACGGCGGTCTGGTACATGGCCGGAAGGATCAGGTCCAACTGGTCGGGGGACTGCGCTTCCATCTCGCGGAATGTGTCGAGCGTGAAACTGATTTCGTCGGCGCGCGCAAAGCCGCCCATGATCGCGGAGCACAAGACCATTAGGATGCAAAGGGATGCTTTCATCATGTCCTCATTTCAACGGGACGCTTTGCCCTGACCGAGATCCGGTTCGGTATCTTGTGTCATCGAACGCGCGCTCATGACAATGGCTGTCACGACAAATGCGCCGGCCATGACAGCCACGACGACCAAGGGATTTTTCAGTAGGTCAGGGGCAGTCAATAATATTGCGCCAAGACCCGACAACATGATCGCCGCCAAGAGTTTCAGCGCGCGCCCTTCGGTCTCGGTCAGTTTGCGTGCGCCGAGCGTAACCGTGAACGCCACCACGATGAGCGACATTGGCACGAGATAGATCAGCACATAAAAGCCAAGATAGGACAGATAGGTCGGCGTCGGCAGCTCGTGCAGCGTAAGCACGCGGGTATAGGTCATGGCGAAGCCCGTCGTGCACAGAAGCGCGTAGCCGCCCGCCGACAATGTGAGCAACACCGTGCCCGCGATCATCGGGGCGAAGCGGGCGACCGACGTTTGTGCGCTCGCGTTGGCCGATGCCGTACTTGCATGGCTGGCGTCGTGTACCAAGCCGCCGATACGCTGAAACAGCTTGCCCTTGGCGCTCTGGGTCATCGACAGGCTTGGCCCGCGCTCTATGCCAAGGAAATCTTTGAAGTTGAGTGCCGCCATGATCAAGATCAGGACGCCCGCCGTCACGGTAATCGCGCGCACATCGCCGACAATCTGGAACAAGCTCAGCCAGGCGGCCATCAGCCCGAAATACATGATGCCCCAGGTGATCGCGAACGTCGCGCCGATCGCTGCCATATGGGTCCGACTTTTCGCGCGGATCATCATGCTCATCAGCATCAAGAGCACGAACAGACCGCAGGGATTGAACGCGTCGACGCTGGCCACGGCGATGGTGAGGACCGGCAGAGACATGGTGCGGGCATCGATGGTGCCGATCAGCGGCAGTTCGATCGGTGCCACTTCGGGCGCCGGTC
>JANQOH010000077.1 GCA_028289725.1 Alphaproteobacteria bacterium | reverse complement strand
GACCGGCGGACCGGCCAAAACTGGTGCGGCCGCGAACGCAGCGCCAAGCCACAGCCCGGCGAAAAGCGATTTGATGGATGGTGCTCTGAAACCTGGGCGACTACGCCGTGACGTGCGCGCCATGGTGCCGCGAGTAGCAATATTGCGTGAACTAAGCATGATCGTCATATCCCTCAATAGCCGTCCATTGGGGCTCGAATTTCCCCAACGGGTTAAGCGCGTCCGTTCTGACCTTTCAGCAGCAGAAGTGCGGTCAATTTCGGTTATTTGAGCAGACATCAAAGCGTGATGCAGTGAACCGGCTAACGCACCCGCGGTGAAACGCATCACAGGCGCGACAGACGAGCCGGCACTCCAAACAGCCCCGAAAACTGCCTGTTTTCGGGGAAATTTGTGCAGTGGCTGCCCTTAGTGTCGTCTAGTTCTCACCAGCAAGTTCATTGTAAATGATCTGAATGAACTGATCGTTGGTGAAAAAGAACCCGTCCGGATAGCCCCACCGCTCGTCAAACTCCGCGGTCACTTTCGCGGCCAAGACGGCTTCGATCGACTTGCCGTCCGCCACCATAGCGGCAATGCGGTCGCCGATGGTCGCCACCATATCGCGGAACGTCTGCACCATGATTTCGTCGGTGACAAAACCGTGGCCAGGAATAATCTTGGTGTCGGGGCTCGCGACCTCGAGAATGATGTCGAGCGTTTCGATCGTGCCCTTGAAAGTGCCGCCATGGCGCGTGTCGATCACCGGATAGCTTGTGGTGCGGAATACATCGCCCGTGTGCAGCACATCCGATCCATGGAAGTGGATAATCGTATCGCCGTCGGTGTGCGAGTTGGGCACCTTAAAGGCGTGCGCCTCTTCACCGTTCAAATGAAACGTGATGTTGTCCTCGAACGTGATGACGGGGAGTGCGATATCCGGCGGCGGCGGATTATTGAACACGCCATCCATCAATCGACTGCGAATATTCTCGTGGCCGATAATCGCGACGCCACGCCGACCGAGATTCTCATTACCACCGACGTGATCAGGATGGATATGGGTATTGATAAGAAACCGGATGTCCCGATCGGAAATCTCGGCGATGGCCGCGAGGATTTTTTCGGTTAACGGCGCGTATTGATCGTCGACGAGAAACACACCGTCGTCCCCAGCCCACACGCCGATATTACCGCCCGCACCTTCGAGCATATAAATCGTGTCGCTCACCTGATGGGTTTTGATCGCGACGGCGCTGAAATCGCGTCCTTGTGCGAAAATTTCAGCGGGAAGCATCAGGCCAGTGGCAACGACAGTCGCGACAGCCAGAATGCCCTGCCTGACGCGCTTGAACCAAGCTATTGTCGAACTACTGGTCATCACATCCTCCAATGAGTTCGATCGCCACATCACAATCGGTATCACGGCACACGGAGATATTCTAACCAACGAAATTGGCCGTTTGGCGAACCTCGGCTTGCGTTGTCGCCGAAATATCGAGAACGTGGCGGTGCGACCGTGGCACCGGGTCTCGGAGCCGTGTCAATCATGGGAGGAGCAGGCCGTGACCAATCGCATTATCGACGTTGGCGTCGCCAGTCAGATCGGCACCTACAGCGACGCGATCGAAGTTCCCAAAAACGCGCGTTGGCTGTTTACATCGGGCACGCCAGGTCTTGCCAAGAACGGCGATTTGCCCAGCGACATCACCGGTCAGGCCGAGATCGCATGGGAGCACATTTTGAGCATGCTCTCGGCCGCCGACATGTCAGCGAACGACCTGGTCAAGGTGACCCATTATCTGATTAAGGCCGACGACATCGCGGACTATGTCAAGGTTCGCGCGCAATACCTCGGCGACGCCCGCCCGGCTTCAATGCTGCTAGTCGTGCCCGAGCTCGTGCGGCCGGAATTTCTGCTGGAAATCGAAGCCTACGCCGCAAAAGCATAACGGCTTATTGGAACAACGGCCCGCGTGGGCTTGCAAGAAAGGGACGAACAGAGATGCCGCGAGACGCCATCAACCCCGACGACATGTACAACGCTGTCGAGTACGGTTTTTCGCATGCCACCAAGAGCACCGGCAGCACGGTTATTCACTGTGCCGGCCAGGTCGCGTGGGATGACAATCGCGATCTAGTCGGCGCCGGCGACCTCGCGGCGCAGGCGGCGCAATCGCTGAAGAATCTCGGCAAGGTGCTCGCGCATGTCGGCGCCTCTCCGGCGGACGTCGTGCGCATTCGCACCTATGTCGTTGACCATTCGCCAGACAAGTTGCCGGCGATCGGCGGCGCCATAGGCGCGTTCTTCGGCGATGTGACACCGCCGGCCAACACCTTGATCGGCGTGCAGTGTTTGGCCCTGCCCGAGTTCTTGATCGAAATCGAAGCCACGGCCGTGATCGACTAGCGCGAGGTTGCGACGCTCACCGCATGAGTGCTTCGACCTCATCGGTAGCGAATTTCACCCGATCGGACAGCACGCGGATGATGAGCGCTTGAAACGCCGCGCAGAGCGCGGGATCGGCGTGCGCCATTTCGTCGAGCCGCGTCCGCGTGATCCGATAGGCGATCGTCGGCACGTCGGCGATGACAGATGCCGAACGCGGCGCTTGGCGGTAGAATCCCATCTCACCAAACAGCGTTTGGCCCACCACGCTGCGTAGACGCATATTGAGCGCGCCATCTTGGTCGAGGTACACACTGACCCTGCCAGAGCAGATGAGATACATTTCGTCTGGCGGATCGCCGCGCCGGATCAAAACATCACCGGCCGCGAATTCGCGCCTTTCAAGAAAGTGCAAGAGCCGATCCACGCGCGCCTCGTCGTCAAGGCTACGCCCGAGCCAGCGTCGAAACACGGCTTCGTCATCCAAGCCGGTCGCCGCTTCGCCGAGTAAATCGTCCTCACACCATTCGAGGGCGGCGTCGAGCGTCGGGAATCTTTGAAAGCGGGCCGCGGACACCACCTTGCTTCTACCGAAAATCGGCGCGCCCACGGTTTCGCTCAGTCCGCTCACAGCGATCGCCACACCATGTTTTTCGGCGAGGTTCCGAAGCTTGATAAAACTCAGTGCCGCGGACGCATCCATGCCGACGACGAGCTCGAAATCGAGGACAAGCCATTGAAGGGGATGCTTTGCCGGGGCGGCCATCCGGTCGGCCACATAGCGAAATATCCGATTGGCGGACCCGAAGAAAATGTAGCCCTGCAGCCACAAAATCAGGATCCGGTCACCATGATTTTGCAGCAACTTCGTCTGCGTCGCCGCGCGTTCCACGGCGCTGCGATACTGACATCGTGTCAGACTGTGTTTGATGACCCGCGCGCGGCTATAGCTGAAGGCGAAGATCAAACACGACGCCGCGACACCGAGGATCGCGCCTTCGAGGTAACCACGGAATAGTATCAAGGCAACGATCGCGGCAATGAGCGCGTAGTCGAACCAAGCCATGCGCGCGTGCCGCGCAAAGACCGTGCCGATCAGCAGCGATAAGCCAAGATAAAGCAATAGCCCGCCGAGCACCGGTGTCGGCACGTACGCGGCCAAATTGATGCCCGCAAAAATCGGCACAGCGCAGATGATGGCCGCCAGCACGGCGCTCAGCCGACGCGTTGCACCGGCTTCCACATTGAGGACGGTTCGGTTCAAGGTGATGCTGCCAAGAAAGCCGCCTCCCAATGCGGCCGCCACGTTGGCAATGCCATTGATCCTAAGCTCTCGGTTCAGGTCGATGTTGGCGCGACGGATGACTTCGAGCCCGGACGCTTGAAGGACGATTGCCAAAACACTGACCAAAATCAGAGCGCCACAGTCGCCAAGCGTTGACAGCAGCAGCGTCATATCTGTCTCCGGCCACTCACCCGGCAGCCAAGGCAACGAAGGCAGTGGCAGCAAGTCAGGCGCCCTCAAGAACCATCGAGCTTCTTTGGCGGCATCCAGGGAAATGTCAGTGCTTGTCAGATATAAATGCGTCAGCCCGACGCCGAGACCGAGGACGATCGGCATGGCAAAAGGACTGCGCGCATAGCGCCGCGCCAATAACAAAACGATCGCCACGCCCGCCGCCGTCGCCAAATGCGGTGCGGACTCCAACAGGAACTTTCCGATCGCATGGGCGTCCGCCGTCTGTCCCGCCGCGACGCGGATGCCGCCGAAACACAACAACACGCCGGACGCGGCCAAAAAACCGGCAACGACCGGGTATGGGACAAATCGCGTGGCGGTCCCAAGCCGAAACCAACCAGCGGCGAGTAACGCCAGGCCGGTCACAAAAGTTGCGGCGATGACCACGAATAGGGTCAATTGCGATGCCTCGGCCGCCAAGGGTCCCGTGCCGATCGTGAAACTCAGTCCCGCGGCGAGTGTGGCGATTACGGCCATGGTCGGTGTATCGGGTCCGCCAATACCAAGCCTGATGCCTGAAAAGAGTCCGACGATCAGACAAACCAAGGCCGCGCCGGCCAAAGTCGCGCTTAAGGCCGGCGCCTGTCCGTCAGCCAGCGGTCCGGAAAAGATCATCACAGCATAGGAAATGCAGTACGCCACCGAGACGACGCCGACGACCGATCCGCTGATGAGATTGCGCAATAGGTCGCGGCCGAAACCATCCTTGAGGGCTTGCGCTGCGGCGCGGTCCGGCTGCGAAACGGCGTCGTTCAAATGCGGCCCCTGTCGGAAAGGCTGGCGTTCCAATGGTATTGTCGCCTCTTCTCATGTGCCTCGCCAGTGCCCAGATGGACAACGACCGGTCTTGGATATTGCAAGTGCTTCATGATCGGATTGTTCATTTCGCACTGCAAAATGTTGACCAAGCACGGTATATTGGGGACTGATCACCGTTTACTGGAGAAGCTTCATGGCCGCTTTGCCCGCGGAACAAGTCACCGAGGCATTGGTATTGCGTTCTGATAGCCCGAACGGCGTGACGACGCTGACACTGAACCGACCGGGCGCGCGTAACGCCCTCTCCGTCGGATTGATGGAGGCGCTGCAAACTGAGCTCGACAGCGTTCGGGACGACAAATCCGTCAAGGTGGTCGTCATCGAGGGCGCTGGACCGGGTTTCTGCGCCGGCCATGATTTGAAGGAAATGCGCGCGAATTCGGGGCGGGCGTATACCGAGGCCCTGTTCGCGCAATGCAGCCGGCTTATGGTATCGATCACCCATTTGCCCAAGCCGGTGATCGCCAAGGTGCACGGCATTGCCACGGCGGCCGGTTCGCAATTGGTCGCCACCTGCGATCTGGCGATCGCCTCCAACGAGGCGCGGTTTGCGACACCTGGCGTGAATATCGGATTGTTCTGCTCCACGCCGATGGTCGCACTAAGCCGGGCGGTTGGCCGCAAGGCAGCCATGGAAATGCTGCTATCGGGCGAATTGATCGCGGCGGAAAAGGCGCGTGAGATTGGCCTCATTAACCGCGTGGTTGCGCCGGACGCCCTGGATGATGAGGTCGCCGCCCTCGCCGACCAAATCGCCTCGAAGTCACCAGTTACGGTGGCGATCGGCAAAGAAGCGTTCTACCGCCAGGTCGAAATGACCTTGGAAGACGCCTATGCCTATACCGCCCAAGTGATGACCGAAAACATGATGAAGCGCGATGCCGCGGAAGGCATCGATGCGTTCATCGAAAAGCGCGAGCCGCAGTGGACGGGCGAATAAGCGCCATTTGAGGACCGACGTGACAGACCAGGCTGACGACGCGGTCATGCGCCGCATGTTTGAGCGCGACCGCACCATTGCCGTTGTCGGCGCGAGCCCGAATTGGGACCGCCCCAGCTGCCGCATCATGCAATATATGCAAGCGATGGATTACCGAATTTTCCCGGTCAATCCGCGCGCAGCGGGCACCGAAATCTTAGGCCGAACGGTTTATGCCTCGCTTGCTGATGTGCCGGAGCCGGTGGGCATGGTGAATGTGTTTCGCAAACCCGACGCGGTCGCGGAAGTCACGGCACAGGCGATCGCCGTTGGCGCGAAATCGATCTGGATGCAAGACGGCGTGCGGGACGATGACGCGGCGCGCACGGCCCGTGATGCGGGGCTCGATGTGGTCATGGACCGATGCTTTAAACGTGAGCATTTTCGGATATTTGGCGGTGAACGGCCATCGGCCGCGCCAGCCTCTGATCAACTTGACAGCAAGAACACAGCGGCCTAGGTGTTACGCCGCTTCAGCCTCCGGTCCAGCGTGACCCGCGGTCACGCGGCCCAACACCGAATCCCCTTGGCGCGCTTGCAAGGGCCGCCAATCAACCGAAGAGGTATCGCGACATGACCACGGCAGCCGCGACCAAAACCGAAGGCGATCCATTAAGGTATCTGCCGCATCACGATTTTTATTCCGATGACAAGCTCCGCCGAATTTTGAGCAGCATTCGCACATTTGCGATGGTCGGCGCCAGCACGCATTGGAAGCGGCCAAGCTATTACGCGATGAAATACCTGACCAACAAGGGCTATCGCGTCATTCCGGTAAACCCCGCTCGGGCAGGCGACGAAATTCTTGGCGAGAAAGTGTACGGCAGTATTTCCGATGTGCCGTATCAGCTCGATATGGTGGATATTTTCCGGTCTTCCGACGAAGCTTTGGAAATCACCAAGGAAGTCATTGCGAATAAAGATGAAAAAGGTATCCGTATTTTATGGATGCAGCTCACGGTGCGCAATGACGAGGCAGCCGAACTCGCCGAGGCGGCCGGGCTCGAAGTTGTCATGGACAGGTGCCCGAAGATCGAGTTTGGACGCTTGTCCGGTGAGCTGAGTTGGTGTGGCATCAATTCACGCATCATCTCGAACAAAAGCCTCAGACCCCCAAGGTAGAGCCATGAGCAGCACCCCGATTGACGAAGTCGTCTCCAACATTCCGGGCGGCGAAGAAACGCCCCATGAATACGGCATAGAGACATTGGCGGTTCACGCTGGCGCACGGCCCGACCCGGTTACAGGCGCGCGTTCGACGCCGATCTTTCAGACTACCTCGTTCGTCTTCGACGACGCGGATCATGCGGCGTCACTCTTTAACCTTCAGACCTTTGGTTACGTCTATTCGCGGATGACCAATCCGACGGTAGCGGTGCTTGAAGAACGCGTCGCCGCTTTGGAAGGTGGCCGCGGCGCCGTGGCTTGTGCGAGCGGGCATGCCGCGCAGTTTTTGGTCGCAGCCACGCTGATGCAGCAAGGTGACGAGTTCATTTCCTCACGCAATCTGTACGGTGGCTCGGTGACGCAGTTCGGCGTGAGTTTTCCGAAGCTCGGCTGGAAGTGCCACTTTGTGGATCCGACCGATCCGGAGAATTTCCGCAAGGCGATGACCGACAAGGTGAAGTTCATCTTCCTTGAAGGACTGGCAAACCCCGGCGGCATCATCGTCGACCTCGAAAAGGTTGCGGCGATCGCGCACGAGTTCGGCATTCCGCTCGTGGTCGACAACACCTTGGCCTCGCCTTACCTGTGTCGGCCGTTCGAATGGGGCGCCGACTTGGTTTTGCATTCGACCACCAAGTTCATTGGCGGCCATGGCAACACGATGGGCGGCATCGTGGTTGAGTCCGGAAAGTTCGACTGGCGTCAGAACGACAAGTTCCCTGGCCTCGGCCAACCCGACCCGGCCTATCACGGTTTGGTTTTCGCCGAGACGTTCGGTGACTTCGGCTTCACCATGAAAGTGCGCGCCGTGGCATTGCGCGATTATGGTCCGACGCTGAACCCGACGGCCGCGTGGAACCTGCTGCAGGGCGTCGAGACCCTGCCATTGCGCATGGAACGCCATTGTTCAAATGCCTTGGCCGTTGCCGAGTGGCTGCAGGATCATCCAAAGGTCAAATGGGTGTCCTATTCGGGCCTCAAGTCGAGCCCCTATTACGAACTCGCCCAGAAATACACGCCGAAAGGCGCCGGAGCGGTCTTCACGTTCGGTGTCAAAGGCGGCTACGATTCAGGTCTCGCCGTCGTTGACGAGGTCAACATGTTCTCGCACCTCGCCAACATCGGCGACACGCGCAGCCTGATCCTTCATCCGGCTTCGACGACGCATCGCCAGCTGACCGAAGAGCAGCAGATCGGCGCCGGCGCAGGGCCCGATGTGGTACGCTTGTCCGTGGGCATTGAGAACGTCAATGACATCATTGCCGATCTGGACCAGGCACTGGCGAAAGCCTGACCTCAGATACACGACAATAAAAGTTTAGGGCGGTGTACCAATCGGTTACACCGCCCTTTTCGATTCATTCCGCGATCTATAATCAGCCGCGAATGCGCTAAGCCGCCGCGAAAATTTCGCTCCGGACCGCATCGGCCAACCCGGCTATGTCCGCGTCCGTATGAGCCGCTGTAAATGTGATGCGCAATCGCGCGGTGCCTTCCGGAACGGTCGGCGGACGGATCGCCGTCACCAGAAACCCGGCCTGCTCGAGCCGCTCCGATGCCGCCAAGGTTTTTGCGGCATCGCCAATGATGACGGGGACAATCGGGCTTTGCGCTTTCGGCAGACCGAGTTGCTCCGTGAATTGCTGGGCCTTGCGCACCGGCTGTGCGCAAAGATCCGGATTGGCTTCAATCACGTCGAGGGCCGCGAGACTGGCCGCGACGCTCGCGGGCGGCAATCCGGTCGAGTAAATCAAAGTGCGCGCGCGCGTCTTGATCAGGTCGATAACGGGCTGCGCCGCGCACAGATAACCGCCATAAGACCCGATCGCTTTTGATAAAGTGCCCATTTGCAGGGGGACGTTGGCTTTCGCGCCACCGACAAATGAACTCCCCCGCCCCGCGCCCATCACGCCAATGCCGTGGGCGTCGTCGCTCATCAACCAAGCGGCGTGCGCGTCGGCAAGGTCCGACAAGTCCGCGAGCGGCGCCAAATCGCCATCCATGCTGAACACGCCATCGGTTAGGATCAGACAGTGACGGTGCTTGTTTCGATTGACGGTCAGCAATTCGCCTATATGCGCAAGGTCGTTGTGCCGGAATATGTGGCTCGTGGCGCCCGATAGCTTCGTACCGGCGAGCAGGCAGGCATGCGACAGTTCATCCGCCAAGACAACGTCTTCGGAGCCAACCAAGGTCGGGACGATGCCGAGATTCGCGAGATAGCCGCTGCCGAAGACGACACTGTCGTCGGTTTGTTTGAGCGCGGCGAGCCGGGATTCCAATGCGGCAAAAAGAGGATGGTTCCCCGTGACGAGGCGGGACGCTCCGGAGCCGACGCCAAATTGCTCAAGCGCCACGGCCGCGCGCGCTTTGACCTGTGCGTTTTGGCTGAGATTGAGATAGTCGTTGCTGCAAAAAACGATCAGGCGCCGCCCATCGCGCGTGGCCTGGCGCTCATCCAATATTTCGGTGGTCGCGAGCCGACGTCGCAAGTTTCGGGCATCAAGCGTCTGCAGCTTGGCGGCCGCGAATTGGTTTAGATTGGTCATTGTTCGAGACTTTTGGTCTGCGCGGCAATCCACGCGAGGTAGTCCGGATGACCGCCCTGGATCGGCATGGCGACCACGCATGGGCAATCATAATCGTGAAGATCCACGACCTTATTGGTCAGATCATCCAAGAGCGATGCCCGCGTCTTCAGCACGAGGACCGTTTCCTTTGCGTGTTCGATCGCGCCTTGCCATCGGTAAATCGACTCCATGCCGTCGAACACATTGGCGCATGCGGCAAGGCCTGACTCGACCACATTGCGACCGATCTTCAGCGCGGCGTCGCGATCGCCCGCGGTGACATAAACGAACACTGCGTCGTTCGCCGTCATCCCTCGCCTCCCTTCGCCAAAGTCCCGGATCGTAAATGATCGCGGTTCATGGCCAACCACTGCAAACACATCATTGCCGGTGCCGTGATGATTCTTCCACCGACCTCCGCGAAAGCCTTCTCGAAGGGCCAGACGACGGCACGGATATCTTCGTCTTCGTGGTCCAGTCCGTAGACGCCACCCGCGCCGTCGGACTCGACCAGGCCAACGAACATGCTGATGCGTTCCGTGCATCCGCCGGGGCTGAGCAAGCTGTCAAACAACGGAATGATGGCGCCCACGGTCACGCCCGCTTCTTCCTCGGCTTCCCGGCGCACCACCGACTCGGCCGTCTCGCCGGTGCCGATGATGCCGGCGACAATCTCGAGCAACCAAGGTCCGTCGGGGTCATCGACGGCCGGCGTGCGCATTTGTTCCACCAGGATGACCGTATCGCGCGCCGGATCGTAAAGCAGGATCGCGGCGGTCGGCCCTCGTTCGAACACTTCACGCTGGTGTCGACGGCTCCAATTGCCATCGAAACGGCGATGACGGAGGTCGTATAAGTTCAGTTTGAAAAAGCCGTCATAGGCCGTTGTGACATCGAAAATTTCGACGTCAATTCGCGTCAATTGTTTGGTCATTCCCTAGGTCTCTTCAGTACCACTTGCGGCATTGGCTAGCACGGCGTGATCGTCCACGCCAAAGGCCACCAAAATCACCTCGTCGATTGCATCGGACGAGGCCAAGAATCGGCGCACTTCCGCAACGGCGATCGACGCGGCGAGAGGGGGTGGAAACCCGTAGATGCCGGTGGAAATCGCGGGAAAAGCCACCCGCCGTGCACCGTGTTCGACTGCCTTTTCTAAACTCGATCGATAGCACGAAGCCAGCAGGCGAGGCTCGCCGGCTTGTCCACCGGACCATACCGGGCCCACCGTGTGGATCACCCACTTGGCCGGCAATGCGAAGCCTTTGGTGACGCGCGCTTCGCCAGTCGGACATCCACCGAATGCCGCCGTGGCGCGATTAATGTCAGGTCCGGCGGCGCGTCGGATGGCGCCGTCAACACCCGCGCCAGGCGCCAAGGCCTGGTTTGCGGCATTGACGATGGCATCGACTTGAAGTTGCGTGATGTCGCCCCGAACAACGGTCAACCGACCGCTCATATGCCCGTCTCTCGTATGAATTGAGGGCCGCCAGACTAGGGCGAATTCGGCGGTCCGTCGACTTTCCAATGATTGGCGAGAGCCCGCGCCTCGGACGCTTCCTCATCGCTTAGCCACCGGCCGGCCAAATCACGCGCACGCGCCGCATTGGCGCTGCCCCGCAATGACGCATAGTGGTACCAAGCATAAGCGAGCACCGGATTCCGCGTGACACCGCGGCCTTCCAAGTATGCGCTGCCGAGCAAGTTGAGCGCTTCGCGCTCACCGGCAGCGGCCGCTCGATGGTGCCAATGAACAGCCGCCTCGTGATCGCCTTGCACCGAGGCGATGTGCGCAAGGCCGGCCATGGCCGCGCCGTTCCCGGCTTCCGCCAGCGGCCGCCAGTACGCATCCGCGGCTGCGAGGTCGCCGCGTTCCATGTGATCCCAGCCGTCATCGGCGTTGGCAGAGTGCATCGGCGCGACAACCACCAACCCAAGTATCACGAGGCTCAGATAGCGAATCATTACGCAAAAAGATTATCGAACAAATTCAAACATTTCCAGCGCAAGCCCGGCAGATCTTCCGTGTTTGCCACACGTGTGATATGGCGGACACATGCCGGGGACCAAAAGCAATCAAGCACGCACGCATCCGCTGGATGGGCGAAACGCGCGGATCGCAGCGATCGGCGTCTGTCTCGCCATGCTTGCACTACTTGGCTTTATCCACCGTGACGATTGGTCGTCGGCACCAGACGCCGGCGTCGCCGTTGCGAACGATGCGTTCTCCCGTTGTTTGGCGGAACGGCATGGTGCGGTGGACCAGATGGTTGCGGACGGCGTGGTCGGTTCCGACATGGAGACGTTGTTGAAAACC
>JANQOH010000045.1 GCA_028289725.1 Alphaproteobacteria bacterium | reverse complement strand
GATCGGCTTGCGGCCCGCGACTGGAGCGTCGGCGCACGCGCCGGACGCGGAGCAGGCACAACGAAATACCAAAGGCTGATCGCCCGCGATTCGACAGGCACAAAGATCACGATCGCCGACGGCATTCGCGATCCGGCGCTTGCACGTTATATCGAAGACACGGTCACGACGGTAACAAAGCTCGGCAACGCGCCTCGAAATTAGTTGTCTCACTAATTTAATTTGCGATTTGACCCTGCAATTTGAACGCCCAAAGGCGTGCAACAAAAAGCGAATATGGTACCTGTTTGTATTCGTTTGGGCGTGCTGCTAGCCTGCTGAGACCGGTCGGACTGGGCTGCATAAGTCTTTTCGCCAGGAAATTTTTTTGTTCTAGCGGCGCAGATGCCAACCTCTTGTGCGTTTGAAGATCGATTCAAGAACCAATCGATAAGGAATTCGTATGTTTAGGGTCGGATTTGGTGCATTTCGTCGGGTCATACTAGCGGCGTGCCTGTGGGGCGCGGTTTCTGCCAGTGTTCAGGCCCAGGACGGCTACAGTGAAGAAAAACTGACCGCGTTCGTCGCGGCAACGGTCGCGGCGGAATCGATGGCAAGACGCTGGATGCAGGTGATTGATTCTGCCAGCAGCGAGAGTCTTGCTGACACCTATCGCGCGCAGGCGAATGCGGACATGATCGGCGCCATTCGCGGCGTTGAAGGGATTACTTACGAAGAATATGTCGAGATGGTGAAAGCCGTCCGGGCCGATCCGAGCCTCGCGGAGCGGGTTCAAGAGATCTACATGGCGCGCATTCCGCAATAGCGGAACACTGTTAACAGTCAGGTGTCGGCCGACTCTTCTTCGCTGGCGACTTCGTCCGCTTCGATCATGGCGTCGGGGGCCGCGTCGTCCTCATCGCCATAGTCTTCTTCGTCGTCGTAATCTTCTTCATCTTCGTCGTCATCATCCGGTTGGTCGGCCCAATCTAACGGCCGATTGAGCGCTTCGGGTCCGTTCTGCTCGTGGGCCAGCAAGACGGACGTCGCGAGGCGCGGCTTCCCGAACAGGAAGCCCTGACCAAACCCAACGCCATTCTCCGTCAAGAAGTCGCATATCGTCTCTGTCTCCACGGACTTGGCGACCGTGGCGATGCCCAAGTCATCGCACAAGCCGGTGATCGCCTTCAAAAAGGATCGCGCGCGCGGCGTTTCCAAGATGCTCTCGACGTAGCGCCCGTCGATTTTCACATAGTCGACGTCGAGCCGACGCAGCACATCCAAATCCGCACCACCGACGCCAAAATCATCGAGCCCCGCTTGCGCGCCGGTTCGCCGAAGCTCCTGCAAGGCAGCGTTCACCGGCGCCAAATTGACCAGATCGCAGCTATCTGTAATTTCGAAGCGTATCAGGCGTGCGACACTTTGATAGCGATTGAGCAAATGCGACAGCGATCGCATGAAGCGGCGGTTGACCAAAGACCGGGCCGACAAATTGATCGCCACGGTGGGCATGCCGGGCACATGCTCGAACGAGTGCACGAGTTCGATCACATTGCTCGCCATCGCGTAATCAAATTCTGAGATCAGGCCGGTGTTCTCGGCGAAATCCAAATGTTCGGCCGGCGAGTCATCGTCGGTAAAAGTATCGAAACGCGCGAGCGCCTCGAAATGATCCAGGTGCCGATCCGACAATCGCACAACCGGCTGAAACGCCACCGCCAAGCTGCCCGCCAACACAGTGCAGCGAAACGCGTTGATGCGCTCCATTTCATCCAGCAACAAAGCGTCGTGGCTTGCGTCAAGCGACACGATGTCGGGAACGCCGGGTTCATTGGCGAACACGCCGAGCACATGCATGAGCGCGGCCAGCGCATCCGCATCGATCATGCTGCCCGGATCCATCGACACGACATTGTGCGAGACGGTCAGGCCGGTTTCGGTCGGATCGATCTCGCGCGCGCGGCGATCGATCCATTTGACGCTGCTGTCCAGCGCCGTACCGGGATCGTGGATCACACAGATTTTTCCGGACCCAAGCAAGCCGACGGATTCGCCATCAATCGCGCGCGCGCGAAGCCGATCGACGGCATTCTTCAGAAACTCGGTTACGTCCGGCTCGGCAACGCGCATCTCGAGACCGATGAAGCTGCCGAGTTCGATGAGCGAAAGACTGCACGGGCTCGAGAACTCGCGCCCGGTACGAAGCTTCTCGGCGGCGACGGCCGAGAAGCGTTCGCGTGTCAATGCGCCCGAGCGTGGGTCGCGCACCGCGAGACGCGCGGTTTCGCCGCCCGCATGGGCGCTCGCACGGCTCAGCGAAACAAAGAAATGGCCGTCGAGATCGCGAAGACGACAGCACGATACAATGAACGGCAGTGTCTCGTTCCCGCCGGAGCGGAAGTGAACGAGTTTCATGACCGAGCGCGCGTCGCTGGCGGTCGCGCCAAAGATCTGTTCGGCGAACGGACGGTCCTCATCGGCGATGAGATCCATGATCGGCCGACCTGCCAAGTCGCCCGTCGACGCACCGAGCAGGCTCAGCGCGCCGGCGGAGAATAGGACGGCCCCATCCACGTCCAGCTCAAGCAAAATGTCGGCGCCAGCGAACGCGAACGCCACGTAGCGATCGCGATCGAGGCGCATGGCATCTCCGGACATGAGATCGCCATCCATCAACCGGCCAGCCCTTCTTCAAGTCGCACGGCGACCCGTGCCATGCGCTATGAAGATTCGTTCGGTGCCGGTCCGTTTCCAACGGAAAGACGCGGAATATGGCCGTTCGCGAAACGATCGGCCCTTCGAGCCGGTCTCGTTACACTAAGCCGCTAGGTCAAAATCGTGGGATTGGAGCGAATTCAGCAGCTTGCTCACCTGTTCGGCCTCAAGATCGAGCAAAGGCGGTCGAACGGTGCGCCAGGCCAAATCGTCGTGATACGACCCGAGAATGGCCTTGAGCGCTGGGATCGCCGGAAATGCCTGAATGACCTTGCGTACCTCGGTGATTTCAGCCTGAAGCGCCTCAGCCGTTTCTGATTGCCACGCGTCGTACAAAGCGCGGATCGCCGCCAGATTGACGTTGCCGGTGGCGGTAATGGTCCCGGCGCCGCCGCCACGTAGATTATCGAGCAGAAACACCTCCGACCCGGAGAATGTGGCGAACCCGGGAAACGCCTTCAGCAAGGCCTCGGTATTCGACCAGTCGCCGGAACTGTCCTTGAGGCCGACCACAATTCCCGGGAAAGCCTCAATCAACCGGCCGACAACGTCCACCGAGAAGCCAACCTGGGCGACCGGGGGGATATGATACAGGTAGACGCGAAGCCGCGAATCGCCGACCCGATCGATCACCTCGGCAATGCTGCGAAACACCCCGTCGTCACTGATCCCCTTGTAATAAAACGGCGGCAACATCAAAACGCCGCCGCAGCCGGCCGCGACCGCCCGGCCGGTCAACCGGACCGTGTCGGTGAGCGCAGCGCAACCGGTCCCGGGCATCATCAGGTCAGGGGCGATGCCCGCCTCCAACGCAGCATCGAGCAAGGCGACGCGCTCGTCGACCGACAGTGAATTCGCCTCGCCTGTCGTGCCAAAAACGGCGAGGCCGGTCGCCCCTTGCGCCAACAACCATTTGCAGTGATCGACAAATCGCCCGTGGTCCGGTGTCAAATCCTCGGCAAATGGCGTCAAAACCGGCGGTATCACGCCAGCAAATGTATCAATCTGGGCCAAGACGATTCTCCTGAAACGGTTCCCGGCGCTGTTGATCCGGGGGGACACGACCATCGTAGAACAGCCGTAAAGGTGGCGCCACAAAAGCTGTTTCGTCGCGGTCGAAGTGGTAGGTTCGTCTCGGATAATCGATGATCTATTTCGGCTGACCTCGTGCCGAATCGCGGTTAGGAATACGCGCTATGACATTGCATTTGCTCAAAATGTGCGTCGGCGTCGACAGCATCGATCATCTACGGCAGCTGCAGGCGCAGCGACTTGAGCGCCAACGCGCCGCGGGAGAACCGGCAGAGCTCCGCCACGTAACGCGGAACATGCCGCGGCGCGCCGACGAAATTCTCGATGGCGGCTCCCTCTATTGGATCATCAAGGGCCAAATTCGTGCCCGCCAGCGCATTGTTTCACTGGAACGTTTGGATAAATCAAACACGCTTAAGCGCTGCGCCATCGTCCTCGACCCAAGAATTGTCGAGACGCAGCATCAGCGTGCGCGTCCCATGCAGGGTTGGCGCTATTTGAATAGCGCCGATGCACCCAATGATGCGCTACGTATCAGCGATGACGCCGCACCGGAGATGCCGCCACAAATGGTCGCGGAACTGCGCGAACTCGGCCTGCTGTAAGTCCCAGTTTACAAGTGCCGCCGCGTGCATGGCGGTTTCATTTTAATGTCAATTGCGCCCTCGGCCCGCGCTCGGTAGCCTCATCTTTTCCCCGGATTTTTTGTCACGGGCATAAGGGAGGTATCCAATGAAGCTCAAAGCAATCGCAGTTGCAGCCGTCACGTCATTCGTGGCCATGGGACTATCCGCCGGCGCGCAAGCGTTGGATCAAAAACCGGTTCTAACGCTCGATATGGCGAACAAAATCATCGAAGCTTGTATCGCCAAGGCTGCGGCGGAAGGCTGGCGTCCGGTCAATGTCGCGGTCTATGACGATGGCGGCAATCTGAAGGCGTTTCAGCGCATGGACAATGCGTTTCTCGGCAGCATCCAGGTCGCCCAGCTTAAAGGCCATAGCTCGACCATGTTCCCGTTCCCCACACGGGTCTTCGCTGAGCTCGCTTATGGGACGGATGGCAATCCGGGTCGCATCCCCGGCATCGCCGAAGTTCCCGGCATCGCGGCTTTCGCGGGCGGCGTCCCGATCATGACGCCTGACGGTCACCAGTTGGGCGGCGTGGGCGTGTGCGGCGCATCATCCGACGAAGACGAACAATGTGCGGAAGCCGGCATCGAAGCCATCGCAGGCATGATGCAATAGAAAATACAACCGACTTTTTGACTGTTCGAAGCGGCGCCTCCCCCGTTCCGGGGAGGCGCTTTTTCCTTACAGCTAGGCGGATGCGTTTTCGTCGATATCGAACATGTCGACATGCCGGTCCGCAACCAGCGGGCCGATGGCGTCACGAATCGCCTTGAGGTGCGGCGTTTCCAGATGAGCCTGAAACGCCGCCTCATTGTCATAGATCTCATACAGCACGACGCGCTCGGCGCCGTCTCGCGGAACCAAAACATCGAAACGCCGGCAGCCAGGCTCGTTTGCGACCGAAGCTTTCGCATCGACTTTGGCCACCTCGACCAACTCTGCAAGCTTGCCCGCTTTCACCTCGAACTGTGCCAAAACCACAAAGCCAGACATTGTTGATTTTCCCCCAAATACCTTTGTGTCCTGTCGCAACAGGCCACGTTTTGTTAGCCGTCATACCTATCATGCCCCAGGAATCGAAACGTCACGAAAAACGCCCCCGACATTGGTCAGGGGCGCTGGATGTCTCGGCAGATTTGGCGTGGTCGCTGTCAGGCGTGCTCGGCGACTCGCAGGCGCTCGCGCGCAATATCGTCCGCGATTACGTGGGTCGGCTGACCTTCATCGGCGGCGCGCTCGAACAACGCGCTCAATGTTCCGTCAATCTTCGATACTTCTGCCAACGCGGCATCGGCGTCGTAGGGTTCATCCTTGTGCAGGACGTCCCAGGAGACATTGATTAGGCCGCCGGCATTGATGACATAGTCGGGTGCATAGAGAATGCCGCGGCGATGCAAGGCGACGCCGTCGGTCGGTTCAGCGAGTTGGTTGTTGGCTGCACCCGCCACGATGGCGACCCGGAGCCGTGAGGCCGTATCCTTGTTGATCGAGCCACCGAGGGCGCAAGGCGCGAAAATGTCCGCCGCCGTGTCGTAAATCGCATCCGGCGACACCGCCTGGGCGCCAAACTCGACGACCGCGCGCTCTAGAGCGATCTCGGAGACGTCCGTCACGACCAATTCCGCGCCCGCGCCGTGCAGCATCCGGCACAAATGGTAGCCGACGTGGCCTGTCCCCTGCACCGCGACGCACATGCCATTCAAGTCGTCGCTGCCAACGCGGTGGCGAACCGCCGCGCGGATGCCATGGAACACGCCGCTCGCCGTGACCGGAGACGGATCGCCACTGCCCGACGCCAGACCCGCAACGTGGGTGGTTTCTTGGCGCACAATCTCCATATCGGCGACCGACGTTCCAACATCCTCGCCAGTGACATAACGGCCGTTCAAATGCTCGATCATGCGGCCGAAGGCTCGAAACAGCTCAGGCGTCTTGTCGCGTCGTGAGTCGCCAATAATCACGGATTTGCCGCCGCCAAGCGGCAAATCGGCCACGGCCGCCTTGTAGGTCATGCCGCGGGCCAATCGAAGCGCGTCGTCCAGCGCCTCGCGCTCATCGCCATAGGACCACATCCGGCAACCGCCGAGCGCCGGGCCCAGCGTGGTGTCATGAATCGCAACGACTGCACGCAAACCGCTTTCGGGATCGTCGCAGGTCAATATGGTTTCATAGTCGTTGATCGTACGGGTACGATAATTCGCCATTGTGGCCTCCTGCGGCTTAGCCGCATCTCAATCGTTCGACGCATTCGATCGTCGTCTTTCCCCGCTCGCTTCAATATGTGAATGCCAAATTGGCCGGGCCAGGGGCACATGGACCTGGTCACGGACTTGTAAACCAAGGTTGATTGCGCCGGTGCGCCTCTGCGGTCAAAAACAACCCCATGCAAGCTTCGTATTTGGCTCTAAAACCAAAGGACTAGCGCGCATAGTTTCGATCCGAAATTAAAATTTGACAGAATTTGAGGTGATTTCTTAACCGGGGCGGCGCCGTGCCCCGGTTTGCGCCGTTTTGGTACAACCGTGGCAAATCTGCCACCATCGGGCCCGAGAGCCTTACGAATGCGCCGTCCATACGTCCGGAGAAAGCGCGCCATTGGGCACAACTGAAGTTGATTATTGTGTCGGGTGTGTTTCACTCTGGCCCGGCTTGGTGCAACATTCGGCCGACTAGCCGCCAGCGCCGGAGGGCAAGCGGAATCGGCTAAAGCATGGGGCGCCAAAATGCGGTGCCACGCACAGGAGGGGAAGCATGAAAGCGTCAGCAGTCATTGTCGGCCTTATCGGGCTCGTCATAGGAGTCGTGGTCGGCAAGTACGCCTTGGTCGGCGATACGGGGTCGGACACGGCAACGGCCACCGGCGAGGAATCGGCGGCCGCGCCGACCGGCGACAAGGTTCGCTGGAAAATGGCCAGCACCTTCGCCGGAGAATTGGTTCAGTTGGGCGACCAAGGCCGTCTGATCGAAAAGCGCATCGGCGCGCTGTCCGGCGGCCAGATGGAAGTGAAATTCTTCGAGCCAGGCGCCTTAGTGCCCGCACTGGAGATTTTTGATGCGGTTTCGACCGGCGCCGTCGATGCCGGCTGGTCGGCGTCAGGCTATTGGGCGGGCAAAATTCCCGCGCTGCAATTCTTCACCGCGGTTCCGTTTGGACCAACCGCTGGCGAAGCCATTGCATGGGTCTATTTCGGCGGCGGCCTGGAGCTAATGCAAGAGCTCTACGAGCCGCACAATATTCGGCCGATGCCATGCAACCTGATTTCTCCTGAGGGTTCGGGCTGGTTCCGGGAGCCGATCGAGTCCGTTGATGATCTCAAGGGTCTGAAGATGCGCTTCTTCGGTCTCGGCGCGAAAGTCATGGAAAAACTCGGTGTCTCGACGCAGCTGATCGCGGGCGGCGATATTTTCCCGGCGCTTGAACTCGGCACGATCGACGCGACAGAATTTTCCATGCCGGCGATCGACCTTGACCTCGGCTTTCACCAGGTCGCGAAGCACTATTACTTTCCCGGCTGGCACCAACCGATCAGCATGGGTGAATTGATCATCAATCTCGACCGCTGGAACGAGCTGTCGGAGACCCAGAAAGAAATCGTCAACGCGGCGTGCATGGAAAGCATGCTCCGCGGTTATGCGCAGGGTGAAGCGATCCAGTTTGGCGCCTTGCAGGAACTCCAGCAAAAGGGTGTCGAATTTCACCGCTGGGATCCGGAAGTCATTTCGGCGCTCGATGCCGCGTGGCAGGAAGTCGTCGCTGAGGAAGCCGCGGCCAATGAAGACTTTGCCCGGGTCTGGGCATCGCTGAGCGAGTTCCGCGAAAACTACAAACTGTGGGGTGACCTCGGCTATCTCAACTAGCTAACGTCGAACGATGCCGACCGCCGGCCAGCGCCCTAACCGGGCGCTGGCCGGTTTCTTTTTGCCTCTGGTCTACAAGAGGATCAGCTTGGCAAGGCCAAGGAACGCGAAGAATCCGACAACGTCGGTCACGGTCGTCAAAAAGATGCCGGCACTGATAGCAGGATCGACACCGGCACGTGACAGGCCAAGCGGAATCAGCATGCCCGCCGCGCCGGCGACCAGCATGTTGATGATCATCGCCAATCCGATCACCAGGCCGATGATCGGCGCGCCGAACCACACGGCCGCCACGGCGCCGGTAACAATGGCGAAGATGATCCCGTTCACGCCGCCGACCACGCATTCTTTCCAAAGAATGCGTGCGCCGTTCGCCGCCGTCAGTTCTTTGGTCGCCAAAGCGCGAACAGCGACTGTGAGAGTTTGTGTACCGGCATTTCCGCCCATCGACGCGACGATCGGCATGAGGATCGCGAGCGCGACGATTTGCTCAATCGTCTCCGCGAAGATCGCGATTGTCAGCGACGCGATGACGGCCGTTAGTAGATTTACCACCAGCCAAATGGACCGGCGGCGGACGGTCTGAATCGGGTTGAGGTGAAGGTCACCATCGGCGGAGACACCACCGAGACGGTGGATATCTTCCTCCGCTTCCTCCTGTATCACGTCGACCACGTCATCAACGGTAATCTGACCGAGCAACCGCCCGTCCGGGCCGACGACCGGCGCCGAGGCCAAATTGTACTGATCGAATTGATACGCGACGTCCTCTTGGTCCATGACGACCGGAACCATGTGGATGTCGGTGTTCATGATCGTGGAGATTTCGGTCTTCCGCTGGTTTCTCATGGCGCGATAGAGCGGAACGGTGCCGATCGGACGGTGCCGCGGGTCGACGACGAAGATTTCGTAAAACTCGTCAGGCAGCGCCTCGGTTTCGCGCAACCAATCGATGACTTGCCCGACGTTCCAAAAGGATGGCACCGCGACATAGTCGCGCTGCATGAGGCGGCCGGCGCTTTCGTCCGGGTAGGCCAAGGCAGCTTCGACCATTTCACGGTCGGCCGCCGGCATCGCCTCGAGCACTTTGCGCTGCTCGACCTCGTCCAGATCCTCGATCAGGTGGGCCGCATCGTCCGTATCAAGTTCGGCCGCGGCCGCGGCGATCTCCTCCGGCTCGATCTTTTCGAGCACACGATCGCGAACATGCTCGTCGAGGTCGGCAAGCACCTCTGGATCAAGTCCCGGACCCAGTGCCTGGATTAGGTCTTCCCGGTCGCCCGCCCGGAGCGCTTCCAGCAGGTCGGCTACGTCGGCGGCGTGCAACGAGCTGACCAGCGCGAGCGCCTCGTCCGCCTGTTCACGGTCGAGCGCGTCCGCTACGCGGCGTACCAAATCCGGGGTGACCGCAAACGCGTCACCTTCCGGTATGTTCGGTTGTTCGGGGGCGAGAGGTGCTGCCGGATCCGTCATGCCCAACCCATTATTCGTCCGCGTCGGTTTTCACGGTAAAGCCTCCAAACGCGGGATTCGCCGGCAAAGCGTGTCCGGTCTGGATACGCCCGGACGTGGGTTCAGCAGGGGCTCTTCAAATATGTCGCGACCTGGCTCGCGCCTGTTTCGAGAAAAAATGGTGCGGTCGAGAAGACTCGAACTTCCACGGGGTTGCCCCCACAGCGACCTCAACGCTGCGCGTCTACCAGTTCCGCCACGACCGCAATTTGGAAGGCGCCACGGGCACCTTTCGTGCTGGGCGGGATAGCAAATCTACTGGTCTGACGCAACACGTGATAGGGTTCGGCCATGCACCCAATCGAGTGGCAAATCAGCCCTTCAACGGTCGATTACCCAACCGCCGTTGCCACCATGGAAGAGCGCGTGGCCGCCATTCGGGCGGGCCGCGCATCGGAATTGGCCTGGCTCGTCGAGCACCCACCGATTTACACCAAAGGCACCAGCGCCGACACGGCGGAGCTTTTGACGCCAAACCGCTTTCCGGTTTACGAGACGGGGCGTGGCGGCCGCTACACCTACCATGGACCGGGTCAGCGCGTCGTTTACGTGATGCTCAATTTGCGCGGCGATGGGCGTCGCCCAGACATCCGCTGCTTTGTTCGCGACCTCGAAAACTGGCTCATCGATACGCTCGACGACTTCGGGGTTCGGGCCTTTCGGCGCGACGGGCGCGTCGGCGTCTGGGTCGCCACGGAGACGGGCGAAGCCAAGATCGCGGCACTCGGCGTCCGGGTCCGCCATTGGGTGACGTTCCACGGCGTATCGCTCAATGTGGAGCCCGATCTGTCGCATTATCAGGGGATCATACCGTGTGGCGTTCAGGAACACGGCGTCACGTCCCTGGTCGATCTTGGCCTGCCGATCACGATGCCCGAAGTCGATGCGCGGCTCCGCGCTCAATTCGAGAAGAAGTTTGGCGCCACATTCGACGCGCCCGAGACTGTCCAGCAAGAGACGGCATAGAGAGCCCGAAAAAGCCATGGCATTGGAAATGCGTCCTGCTTGCGAGAAATGTGACGCGCCCCTCGCCCATATGGCAGAAGCCTATGTCTGCTCCTACGAATGCACATTTTGCCCGCGCTGCCCCCACGGCATGAATGCGACATGCCCGGACTGCGGCGGCGAATTGCTCCGCCGCCCGAGACGCCGTCCGAAGTCAAACGACTAAACCATTGAATTTTTGTGACTAAACGGTCGGCTTCTGGACGAAGCCCTGCGCCGTGATGCCACGCGCACTGCTGACCTCTATGTCGTCGACGCGCGCGGCCGGAGGGCCCCTTCGACAGGATTCCACCATCGCGTCAACCGCGTCAGCCGAACCGACAAACAGCGCCTCGACTGAACCGTCCCGCCGATTTCGGACCCAACCGGACAATCCAGCGCGCGCGGCATGATCGACCGTCCAACCCCGGTACCAAACGCCCTGGACGCGGCCATAGATCCGAACACGGACGGCCTTATCGCCGGCGACCAATGCCATTGCCTTGGCCCCTTGCTGGATCGAGTATGTCGCCTGTACGTGGCTGAAAATTATGGACGATGATCATGGACTTCACCGCACTGACCGAACGCTTCTGCAAGGCCGCCTGCTCCAGCGGAAATGAGCTGGCCCAATTGTTCTCGGAAGACGGGGTATATCACGACGGCTTTTACGGCGCATTCGAAGGCCGCGATGCCATCGTGGACATGATCGACAACTACTTCCAGCGCGACGCCACCGACTTTGTCTGGCGCATGTACGAGCCCGTGTTCGCGGGCGACTTCGGTTATGCCCGCTACCTGTTCGGTTACACGTCCCGTATCCGTGGGTGCGAAGGCCGACGCGTTATCTTCAACGGCATGAGCCAGTTCCGCATCGCGGATGGGTTGATCAAGAACTACACGGAAAACTTCGATGCCAGCCTCGGCATGGCGCAGTTGAGGTTCGACCCCGGTCGCATCGCCAAGCGCGCCCACAAGACCGCGGAGTCCCTCCGCGCCCTGCCGGAAGCCTCCGCGCTTCTTAAAGGCGCGCCGGCGACAATTCCGGATTAGACACGGTTATGCGAACGTCATAATCACCTGATCGACAGCCAAGCTGTCGCCCGGCGCGACGTTGAGTGCCGCGACCTGGCCGTCGCGCTCGGCGCGGAGCACGTTTTCCATCTTCATCGCGTCAATCACGCACAGCTCTTCACCGGCCTTCACGTCGTCACCCGCTTCCACGGCGATGGAAACCACCAGGCCCGGCATGGGCGACATCAGCAGTTTGGAAAGATCCGGCGGTTCCTTCTTCGGCATGCGTGCGGCCAGTTCCGCGGCGCGCGCGGACCGAACCAACACATCGAGTGCTGCGCCACCGTGCACCAGCCGCCACGCCTCGCGGTCACTGCGCTCAACTTGGACAGCGATATCGCGCCCATCGACTTGTCCACGGAACACCAAATCGCCGGGTTGCCAATCATTGGCCCGGACACTGATCGCGCGACCATTAGCCGTCACCTTGTACCCGGTCTCGACGGGTGTCAGGTCGACCTCTTGCTCCTCCTCGCCAATCGCAATGGTGAAGGTATGCTCCGGCTGATAGCGACCGCCGTCGGTCCGACCAGACGTTTGCGCCGCCCGCTCAGCCGCCCGCATATGCACGAACGCCGCGACCGCGACCAAGGCATCTTTTGCCGTTTCGGGAACCTGGGTTGAATCGTAACCCGCACCATACTCTTCGGCGATAAAGTCCGTCGTCAACCGGCCCTCACGAAACCGCTGATTTGCGGCGACGGAAGCCAGGAATGGCACATTGTGCGAAACGCCCCGGATGGCGAATTCGTCCAGTGCGTGCGCCATGCGATCTATGGCCTGATCGCGTGTCTCTCCGTGGGTGACCAGCTTCGCGATCATGGGATCGTAATACATGCTGATCTCGCCGCCTTCCGACACGCCGGAGTCGACGCGGACCTGCGCGCTTTCGGTCGGGAGCTTGAACTTGCTCAAGCGCCCGATCGACGGCAGGAAGCCGCGGCCCGGATCCTCGGCGTAGACCCGCGATTCCATCGCCCAACCGTTCAGCGCGACCTCATCTTGGCCGATCGCAAGCTTTTCCCCGGCGGCGACACGGATCATTTGTTCGACCAGATCGAGCCCCGTGATCATCTCGGTCACCGGATGCTCAACTTGCAATCGGGTATTCATTTCAAGGAAATAGAAGCTTTTGTCAGCACCAGCCACGAACTCGACCGTGCCTGCCGATCGATAGTCCACGGCTTTGGCCAGGGCCACCGCTTGCTCACCCATGGCGCGTCGCATATCAGCATCAACGAACGGACTCGGGGCTTCTTCAACGACCTTCTGATGGCGGCGCTGGATCGAACATTCGCGTTCGTTCAGGTACAGCGCATTGCCATGGGCGTCCGCCAAAAGCTGAATTTCAATGTGACGCGGCTGTTCGACATATTTCTCGATCAGAATTCGATCATCGCCAAATGACGAACGTGCCTCATTTTGTGCCGAGGCAAAGCCTTCGGCGACCTCGCCCGCGGAACGCGCAATACGCATGCCTTTGCCGCCGCCGCCCGCCGACGCCTTGATCATCACCGGAAATCCGATGTCTTTCGCGATCACCGCCGCTTGTTTGGCGTCGGCCACCTCGCCGAGATGCCCGGGGATGGTGTTAACGCCGGCCTTGTTCGCGAGCTTCTTGGACTCGATCTTGTCACCCATCGCGGCAATGGCTTCGGGCGATGGACCGATAAAGGTGATGCCTGCCTTCTCAAGCGCGCGCGCAAAATCGCCATTTTCCGACAGGAATCCAAACCCGGGATGGATCGCGTCCGCGCCCGTCTTCTTGGCGGCATCAATGATCCGCTCAACTACCAAATAGCTTTCGGCCGACGGAGCAGGTCCGATGGCCACCGCCTCATCCGCCATCCTCACATGGAGCGCGCCGTCGTCGGCTTCCGAATAGACCGCGACCGTGCCAATGCCCATGCGCTTGGCCGTGCGCATAATGCGGCACGCGATTTCGCCGCGATTGGCGATCAGGATTTTGCGAAACAGCGCCTTCGAACGGCGTGACCGCCCCTTCGGCTTAGAGCGGGATGTTGTCATGCTTCTTCCACGGATTATCGAGTTGCTTTGTGCGCAGCAGCGCCAGGGCCGTGCAGATTCGCCGCCGGGTGTTATGCGGCATGATCACATCGTCAATGTATCCGCGGCTCGCGGCGACGAAAGGATTGGCGAATTTCTCGCGGTATTCCTCTGTGCGCTTTTCAACCTCTTTCGGGTCGTCGAGCGCACCACGGAAAATGATCTCGACCGCGCCTTTCGGCCCCATCACGGCGATTTCGGCGCTCGGCCAGGCATAGTTGACGTCGCCGCGTAGGTGCTTCGAGCTCATGACGTCATACGCCCCACCATAGGCCTTGCGCGTAATCACCGTGACTTTGGGCACGGTCGCTTCAGCGTAGGCGAACAAGAGCTTGGAGCCGTGATTGATGATGCCGCCATATTCCTGATCGGTCCCCGGTAGGAAGCCCGGCACGTCGACGAAAGTTACAATCGGGATGTTGAAACAATCGCAGAACCGGACAAAGCGCCCGGCCTTGCGCGACGAATTGATATCCAAACAACCCGCTAGAACCATTGGCTGGTTGGCGACAATGCCAACGGTCTCACCGCGCATGCGCGCGAACCCGATGACGATATTGCCGGCATAGGTCGGCTGCAGCTCGAAGAAGTCGCCTTCATCCACAACTTTGTTGATCAATTCCTTGATATCGTACGGTTTATGTGGATCCGGCGGCACCAACGTATTGAGGGAAAACTCTGGACGATCGGCCGGATCCTCACTCGGCAATACAGGAGGCCGCTCCCGATTGTTGAGCGGCAAAAAGTCGAAGAACCGGCGCAGTGTCGCCAAGGCCTCGACGTCGTTTTCGAACGCGAGGTCAGCCACGCCCGATTTGGTGGTGTGCGTGACCGCGCCGCCCAAATCTTCGGCGGTCACCGTCTCGTGGGTCACCGTCTTCACGACGTCGGGACCGGTCACGAACATGTATGACGAGTCTTTGACCATGAAGATGTAGTCGGTCATCGCCGGCGAATACACAGCACCACCGGCGCACGGCCCCATAACCATGCTGATCTGCGGAATCACGCCCGAGGCCATCACGTTCCGCTGAAACACCTCAGCGTACCCGCCGAGCGAGGCCACGCCCTCCTGGATCCGCGCGCCGCCGGAATCGTTCAGACCAATCACCGGCGCGCCAACTTTCATCGCCTGGTCCATGATCTTGCAGATTTTCTCGGCATGCGCTTCGCTCAGCGAACCGCCAAACACGGTAAAATCCTGACTGAACACAAATAGCTTTCTGCCGTTGATCGTGCCGTGACCCGTGACAACACCGTCGCCGGGCACGCGTTGATCGGCCATGCCGAAATCGGTCGAACGGTGTTCGACAAACATGTCGTATTCCTCGAACGAACCGTCGTCGAGCAGCAACTCAATCCGTTCGCGGGCCGTCAATTTGCCCTTAGCGTGCTGTGCCTCGACCCGGCGCTGCCCGCCGCCGGCGCGCGCCGCCGCGCGACGTTCCTCCAGTTCGCGAATTATGGAATCCATCGTCCCCTCAAAGATGTTCGCCGCGACGTGAGCGCGCTCGGTCGAAGCGCTCCCACATAGCACCTCGGTTTCGCCGGTGCCAGTTAGCCCTTATGGCTTAACCGGGAAGAAATATCATGATTTTTCGGTAACAGCCCGAATTATGGAGGATTATTCGGCTTCGGACTGGCCATTCAAGAGCGCGAAAAACCGTGCGCTGTCATTGATTTGTCGCGCGAGCTCATCGCGCCGTTCGCCCGCTTCGGTGTCCTCGCCCCATTGTTCGGTTTGGTAACGTTCATCAAGTTGACTTGCGGCGATCACAGACTCGGCGTCGAGACGTGCTTCGGCGAGCGCCAATGCGAGTACCACGGAACCGGACGCATGAGTGACCGCGTGCAACGCTGACAAAGCCATATCGTCATGGGCCGCAACCGCGTCCCGAACGGCATCCAGTGAGGCCCTCGGCTGCGTCACCGGGATCACCCCAGCGGTCACCACGAACGCCGCATCGTAGCGCTTCGCCATCCAATCAAGAATGGGCTGCCAAGTGTCATGCTGCCGCCTAACCAAGGCGTCCGGATGGTCCGCGCGGTAGCAGAGCATATCCGTTGCGGCATACCCGGCGATCTCGTCGATGACTTGTTCCCGCCCCGATGCGACACGGTCGAGCGCGCCGCAGGCCAAGCGCGTGAGCGGCATTGACTGCGGAACAATGTCGGCTCCCTGCCCTCGCCATTCGTTGGCAATCGCCGCGGCGAGATGCGGCGATGGCACACACAATTCCTGCCGTGAGGGTGTCTTGACCGGCCGCGCGTCAAGATGCACCAAAAAGCCCGGACCTGGTGCGACCGCCTCGACAGAGACCAATTTGTAAAACCGCTTCATTGGGCGGCTGTCGGCTCTTCGGCTGGCGCCTGCGGTTCACTTTGCTCTTCTTCCGACCCCACTGGCTCGACAGCGGCGGCAGGCGGTTCTTCGTCGACGACTGGATCGTCGCTCGCAACTCCCGGCTCATCTTGAGGCGGTTCCGCGGCGGGATCTGGCGCCTCGACGTCGGTGGTGGCGGCGGGGTTTACCGGGTTCGGCAACACGGCCGGATCCGCCAAGGGCCCGGTG
>JANQOH010000038.1 GCA_028289725.1 Alphaproteobacteria bacterium | reverse complement strand
AACCGGGCTACGCCGCCTACGCCCATATCGAGCGCGACTCCTACTACATGGATGTCGATCTCATTCATGGTGGCTTTCTGCGCGGGTTCGCGGCGCGCGGCGGCACTTTGACCGTCGATGCGGACGTGACCGGTTTGTCGCGGCAGGGCGATGTATGGCGCGTTGACACAAGCGCTGGCAGTTTTGAGGCGCGAACGGTTGTGAACGCCGCGGGCGCCTGGGTCGATGTCATTGCGGAGTTGGCGGGTGTCGCGCCTGTCGGCATTCAACCCTGCCGACGTACCGCGATCATTTTCGCAGCGCCCGATGATCAACCTGTTGATGAGATGCCGTTGGTGATCGACGCGGATGAAGCGTTTTACTTCAAACCGGAGGCGGGCAAAGTCTTGGCAAGCCCGGCGGATGAAACGCCTTCACCGCCTTGCGACGCGCAACCGGAAGAAATTGACATCGCGTTCGTCGCCGATCATCTCCAGCGTGCGACCATTTTTGATATTCGGCATATCGAGCACAAATGGGCCGGCTTACGGAGCTTCGTCTCCGACCGCACACCGGTTGTCGGACCGGACCCGGTGGCGGACGGGTTCGTCTGGCTGGCGGGCCAGGGCGGCTACGGGATTATGACCTCGCCTGCCATGGGGCGCGCCGCCGCAGCGGCGGCGTCCGATTCAGCCTGGCCGTCCGACCTTGAGGCTCTCGGGGTCGTACCGGACACGCTGAGCCGCGCGCGACCGACACTCGCCAGAGCAACCGCCGCCGAATAGTCCGGCCGAGTCAGGGGTACGCGCACCTTTGTTCGCTGACCGTTACAAATCCGCGGCTCTCACCGGCATCCACCGTGAATCGGTGGACCTTGTCGTTCAGAACGACGGCATGACGCAGTGGTAAGAGGCCTTCGACCGCGGCCGATTCTCCATTTGTCTTGGTGAAGCTGATCTTCACGGCTTTCATCCTGTCGAACCAACCCACGAGATTGCCATCGCCGTCGCTCGACGACTCGCCCGTGCCGGTGATGGTGATCGCACGGTTGGCGAAGGTAACGGATCCGTTCTCGCCTTCCGACAAAGGCGTCTGCACGATAAAGCGCCGCGACGTGACATCCGGCGAGCACCAAGTTTGCGAGCGCATGGCGCCGACCACGAACGCGATACGTTCCGCTTCGACGCCCGATGCGATTCGCGCACGAATAGCGTCCATGATTTCGCGGACTTCGCCCTGCGGTACCTCGCGTTCGTACTGCCGTTGAAGCCGGGAGGCGCGATCAGTTGCCGCCGCACGCGCCGAGACCGCCGCATCGGTTTCGCCTTGCAAACGTTGATTCTCTTCCTCGAGAACAATCATTTGCTGTTCCAATGCGCGGTTCCGGTTGGCGAGTCGTTCGCCGCCCATACTGTAGGCCCAATATGCGATCGCGCTGACCACCGCCGCATAGGCCAGCAGACGGAACATCGCCATGCGCCAGCGATTGCCCCGCTTACGATCAAGGCGACCGCCATAGCCACTCAATGTCATTTTGAATGTCCGTGAGGCATGAGAGTCGGCAACAGTTTAACCGCCTAACCTCCGGCGGCAAATTTGGTCATCAACATACCGCGCGATGCTCAGGTTACCGTTCGGTTAGTTTGAGTTCGATCCGACGGTTGCGCAGGTACGCTTCATCGTTCTCCGCCGTGTCGATCGGATGGAATTCGCCAAAACCAGCCGCCACCAATCGATCCGGCGCGACTCCGTTTTGAATCAAGCTCTGCGCCACGGTAATCGCGCGGGCCGCCGACAATTCCCAGTTCGATTGATATTGCGACGTGCTGCGCAGCGGACGCTTGTCCGTATGCCCGTCGATTCGCAGAATCCAATTCACATCGGATGGAATCTCGGACGTAATCTCCAGCAGAAGCTCGGCGAGATCCCCGACCTGTTGTTGGCCGTCAACACCCAATGCCGCCGACCCAGATCCGAAGAGGACTCCGCTTTGAATGACGAATCGGTCGCCCTGAATGCTGACATCGCTGCGTCCGGCCAATACTTCACGAAGACGACCGAAGAATTCCGAGCGGTACTGCGATAGCTCCTCGACCTTCGACGCCAGCGCCACATTGAGCCGGCTACCGAGATCGGCGATCTGCACCTTCTGATCCTGAACTTCTGTTTCACTGGCTTCCAGCGCACGCTCGACCGTTGCCAATTGAAGGCGCAATTGGGCGATCTGCTGGTTCAGCAGCGCCACTTGCCGTTGCGCCGTCGACGATAGGCGCCGCTGCTCGGACAGTGCCTGTCGCGAATCCGCCGCGGATTCCAGTGCGTCTTGCTCCGTACTGCGCGCGGCTTCGAGCATCGCCATCGCCGCGGCCAACTGGAGCCTCAAATCGTCGCTGCTTGCTTCCTGCTCATCAACCGCCGCGTCGGTCGATTCCAGTTGCGCGAGCAAGTCGCGTTGCCGCGACAACAATGTGGTGACCTCACTGCTCAAATCGTCCCGCTCCGCAATGGATGCCTGCAGCTGTGCGGAAATCTGTGTCATTTCGCCGCGCAGTTCGTTGTTCGCCGACTGCTCCAACGACAAAAGGTCCGCCAGCTCAGCGACCTGTTGGTTTAGGCGTTCGAGGGCTTCATCGCGGCCTGACAACATGCGTCCGAGAAAAAACTCGGCGAGCACGAACACGACGAGCAGAAATATCAACACCAACAAGAGCGTCGAAAGCGCGTCGACAAACCCGGGCCAAATATTCGGCGATTGCGTGGCGCGGCGAGAACGGGCTGTCATGGTTTATCGTCCGGCACGCGCCGCACGGCGATCACGATCTGTCGTCGCGGCGCGGCGTACCCGAAACCGAAGTCACCGGGCGAACAGTCACGCGCGGACGAACGGATTGAGCTGTCTGCGCCGGTTGAGCGGGCTGCACCGGCTGTGTCGGCGCGTCGGTCGGTTGCGGCGCGACTGTCGGTTGC
>JANQOH010000018.1 GCA_028289725.1 Alphaproteobacteria bacterium | reverse complement strand
AATGCGCGGAATTCATTCCACTCGGTGACCAGCACCATCGCATCGGCGCCGTTCAGCGCGGCATCGGCGGAGTCAGCATATTCGATGCCCTCCAGCATTGGCCGCGCGGCCTCCATGCCCTCCGGATCATAAGCGCGAATGATCGCGCCCGCTTCGCGCAAGGCCGGTACGATGACCAAGCTTGGGCTATCGCGCATATCGTCCGTGTTCGGTTTGAACGTCAGACCAAGTACCGCGATCGTTTTGTCAGCGACCGAATCGCCGCACGCCGCGATCACCTTCTCGGCCATCCGCCGTTTGCGCGCCTCGTTTACCTCGCAAACCGCCTCAACGATTTTCGTCGGCGCATCATGTTCGCGGGCGGTTCGAACCAGCGCCAAAGTATCTTTCGGGAAACAAGACCCGCCATAGCCCGGGCCCGGATGCAGAAATTTGGCGCCGATACGCCCGTCGAGCCCGATGCCTTTAGCCACCTGTTGCACGTCGGCGCCGACTTTTTCGCAAAGATCTGCCATCTCATTGATGAAAGTGATCTTGGTGGCGAGAAAGGCGTTGGCCGCGTATTTCGTGAGCTCCGCGGTTTCACGCGTGGTCAACAAAATCGGAGTTTCACGAAGATAAAGCGGCCGGTAGAGCGCACGCATGACCTCTGCCGCGCGGTCGCATTCCGCACCGACAACGACGCGGTCAGGTCGCATGAAATCTTCGATCGCCGAACCTTCGCGCAGAAATTCCGGATTTGACGCAACGTCATAATCAACACCGGGGCGGAGGTCTGCACGGGTTTCGGCCACAATCCGTTCCACTTCGGCACCCGTGCCGACAGGCACGGTCGACTTGGTCACGATGACGATCCGACCGGATATTTCGCGCGCGATTTCCTTCGTGGCCTCGTAGACAAATGTGAGGTCGGCATGACCGTCACCCCGCCGGCTCGGCGTGCCGACAGCGATGAACACGGCGTCCGCCCCGACCATGGCGTTGGACAGATCGGAGCCGAACTGAAGCCGGCCTGCCTCGGCATTGCGCGCGACCAGATCCTCGAGACCCGGCTCGTATATGGGAATCCGACCGGCGCGCAGCGCGTCGATTTTGGCCACGTCCTTATCGACACATACCACGTCCATTCCGAACTCGGAGAAACACGCGCCGGAGACCAAGCCGACATAGCCGGTGCCGACCATCACAATTTTCATACGTCTTTGCCTCTAACCAGGCGGCGCAAGCTTGCGAAGCACGTCACGCGTCGCGTTGGACAGGTCGTCACGGCTCAGCGCATAGGCCAGAGTGGCCTCGATAAACCCAACTTTGTCGCCGCAGTCGTATCGCGTGCCAGCAAACCGGAATCCATGGAACGGTTGCTCGCCAATCAATTGCGCCATGGCATCCGTCAATTGGATTTCACCGCCGGCGCCAGCACTTTGCGCCTCCAACTTATCGAAAATTTGTGGCTGCAATATGTAACGTCCAATGATCGACAGGGTGGAAGGCGCATCGTCCGGCGCGGGCTTCTCGACCAAACCCTTCACTTCGGCCAGTTTTCCGTCGTCGGCGCCAACATCAAGAACACCGTATCGTGCGGTGTGTTCCCGCGGCACATCCATGACCGCCGCAAGATTGCCGCCGACGCCCTGATAGGCCTCCAGCATTTGAGCCAAACAGGGCGTATCGGCCAGAACCATGTCGTCTGGCAACAGGACGGCGAATGGTTGATCGCCGACCAGATCGCGCGCGCACCAAACCGCGTGCCCGAGGCCGCGTGGTTCTTGCTGGCGCGTATAAGCGATCGCCCCCGGCGGCAAGACGCTCTTTCGCACCGCCGCCAACGCCGCGCCATTCGCACGGTCCGCCAGCGCCCTTTCCAATTCCACCGCATGATCGAAATGATCTTCGATCGCCGACTTGCCGCGGCCGGTCACGATGACGACGCGTTCAATGCCCGCCGCGAGTGCTTCCTCGACCGCATACTGGATCAGTGGCTTGTCGACGACGGGAAGCATCTCCTTTGGTACGGCTTTGGTCGCGGGAAGGAAGCGCGTGCCGAGTCCGCCAACGGGAATCACCGCGCACGCCACGGGCCCTTTCACTTCGGCACTCCGGACAGCGGGACCGGCTTCGACTTAGGCCACATGCGCCACATCCTCGACAATAAGCTGAACGCCGTCGCGGCCATTCCAGGTGTCAGCGCGCAAATGTCCCGCGAAATGGAGCGGCCGCCCGCCTGACTCGAGAATAGCTTGACCGATATCGCGTTCGGCGCTGCGGAATGCGATGGCTTTCAGGCGCCCCTTGCCTTCCGCCGCCAATCGGCAGCTGACATGATCATTTCCAACGATCTTGGCATATTCGACACGACAGGCCGGCAAGGCAAACCGGGGCTCGGGATTGCCGCTGCCGTAGGGGCCGGCGCGGTCGAGCAATCGGAATAGATCGGTCGTCGCGCCGCCGACGCTCATCGCAGCGTCAACCTCAAGGCTTGGCGTCAACGATAGATCGGCGCGCGCCACGCGTTCATTGATGAAATCCGTGAAGGCGCCAATCTTGTCGCGCGCAATTGTGAGACCGGCAGCCATGGCGTGACCGCCGCCGGACAACAACAACCCGGCTTGTCGCGCGGCGGTAATCGCGGTGCCGATATCGAATCCCGCGATCGAGCGTGCCGAGCCCTTGGCCACGTCACCTTCCCAAGCCAGCGCGAAAGTCGGTTTGGCATACCGTTCGACCAAGCGCGTCGCGATCAACCCAATGACGCCCGGATGCCAGGTATCGCCGCTGACCAGGATCGCCGGTTGGTCCAAGACACCGGATTGATCGACCGACGCCAAGGCATCGTCGAGCATGCGCACTTCGATGGTTTTTCGTTCCTCGTTTAGTCGGTCCAGCCGTTCGGCAATGGGCATGGCTTCGGGAAAACTCTGGCTCGTCAGCAAACGATGGCCCAGATCCGACTCGCCGACCCGTCCGCCCGCGTTTATCCGCGGCCCAAGCAGGAAGCCCATATGAAAGGCGGTCGGCGTTTCGTCCACGCGCGCCACATCAATCAGGGCCGCAATGCCCGGATTGCCCCGCCGCGCCAATATTTTCAGCCCTTGTGTTACCAAAGCGCGGTTGAGGCCAACGAGCGGCACCATGTCGCAGACCGTGCCGAGCGCGACCAAATCCAACCATTGCATCAAATCGGGCTCCGATCGGGTCGCGAAATGCCCACGATCGCGAAGCGCGCGATTGACCGCCACGATGAGCAGAAATGCGACACCGACCGCCGCCAAGGCCCCCTGCCCGCTGTCGTCATCGAGCCTGTTGGGGTTCACCAACGCGGCCGCGCAAGGCAGATCCGGTCCGGTCAAATGATGATCGATGACAATAACGTCGAGCCCATCCGCGCGGGCCGCCGATAGCGGCTCGTGTGATGCGGTTCCGCAATCGACTGTGACGATGACGCTAACGCCCTCGGCACGCAATTTTGCGAAGGCGGTCGCGTTGGGACCATAACCTTCGGTGAGGCGATCCGGGATATAGGGACGCGTCCGAGCGCCCACGGATTCCAGATAGAGCCGAACCAACGCGGACGACGTGGCGCCATCGACATCGTAGTCGCCGAAAATACCGACCAACTCGTCCCGTCCAACCGCGTCGGCCAAACGCGCGGCCGCTTGATCCATATCCCGCAGGCGCGACGGATCCGGCATCGCGTGCCGTAGGGTCGGGCTCATGTAGGTTTCGGCGTTGTCGAGATCGACACCGCGGGCTGCCAAAACGCGCCCAAGCACATCCGGAAAATCGAATTTCTGCGATAAGGCGAGTGCGATCCGGTCCGAATCCAACCGACTGCGCCACAATTTGCCGCCAATGGACCGCTCGACGCCCAGTACAGCCGCTGTCGATGCAAGCGTTTGCATGCTAGCGTGTATCGGCTCCCAACATCGCTTTTCGAGAATAATCGTGCTGTGCACTAATGACACGCACGGTTCCTGTCTTGGAGCGCATCACAAGCGATTCGGTTTCGGCACCGCCTGAGAAGCGCCGTACGCCACGCAGCATCGAGCCATCGGTGACCCCAGTCGCCGCGAACATGACATCCCCGCTGGCCAAATCTTCAAGCAAGTACTTTTGATCCAGGTCCTCGATGCCCATCTTGCGCGCGCGTCCGACTTCATCGTCGTTGCGGAAGATCAGCCTGCCCATCATTTGCCCGCCAATACAACGCAAGGCCGCGGCCGCCAGAACCCCTTCCGGTGCGCCGCCGCTCCCCATATAGATGTCGATCCCAGTGCCCTCGCGCGACGTCGCGATTACGCCGGCCACGTCACCGTCTTGAATCAATTGAATGCGAGCGCCGGCTTCACGGGTCTTGGCAATCAGTTCTTCGTGGCGCGGTCGATTGAGGATGCAAACAACGAGATCGCTCACCTCGACTTTTTTTGCCTTCGCCAAGCTTTTCAGATTGGCCGCCGGCGTCTCGTCCAGATCCACCACGTTATCGGGCAAGTCCGCTCCCACGGCGATCTTATCCATGTAGACATCCGGGGAGTTCAAAAAGCCGCCATCTTCCGCCATGGCGATCACGGCGAGCGCGTTAGGCCCGCCGGTGGCACAGATTGTCGTCCCCTCCAACGGGTCGAGCGCGATATCGACTTTGGGCCCGCCACTGCCGACTTTCTCGCCGATATACAGCATGGGAGCTTCGTCGCGTTCGCCTTCGCCGATCACCACGGTCCCGTCGATCGCCAAGCCGTTCAACGCCCGACGCATGGCGTCGACGGCTGCTTGATCCGCCGCCTTTTCATCACCCCGGCCCATATAGCGCGAGCATGACAAGGCCGCCGCTTCGGTGACCCTCACCACTTCCAATGCAAGGTTGCGGTCGAGCACCCCCGACTCCGCCATGTCACATCCCCCCTTTTTGGTGGCCCCGCCTTGCTGGGCGCAAGATTACAGTGATTCGATTCGGATCATACGCGGTGGCTCGACCACCGATTCGAGGCCGCCAATCTGCACCAGGGCCGCCGCCATCGACGCTTCGACGACGTCATGCGTGGTCATGACGACGGGGACCGCTTCCTCCGGCGCGCGGGCGCGCTGCACCAGCGCTTCCATCGAGACCGCATGGTCCCGCAAGCACGCCGCGATGTCTGCGATTACGCCTGGTCGATCCATCACCATCAGACGCACATAGTAGGCGCCCGCGCGTTGGTCTATTGGCACCGGTTTGGCGTCCCGCAAGGCCGATACAGGCACGGAGAATGTTGGCAGACTGTTGCCGCGCGCGATATCCACTAAATCGGCGACCACCGCCGATGCCGTCGGGCCGGCGCCGGCGCCGCGGCCCTCATAAACGGTGGTGTCAACAAAGTCGCCCTCGCCGACCACGGCGTTCAACACGCCCTCGACGCTCGCGATCGGCGTTGCTTTCGGCACCATGCATGGGTGGACGCGCTGCTCCAGTCCGTCATCCGTGAGCCGGGCTATCCCCAACAATTTGATCCGGTAGCCGAGTTCATCGGCATATTCGATATCGACGGGATCGATCGGTCGAATACCCTCGACGTGAACCGCATCAAAACTGACGCGGGTACCAAACGACAGGCTGGCCAAGATCGCGAGCTTGTGGGCTGCGTCCACGCCGTCGACATCGAAGCTCGGATCGGCCTCGGCATATCCCAGCGCCTGCGCTTCCTCCAGGACCGTGTCAAAAGCGCGTCCGGTTTCCCGCATGTCGCTCAGCATGTAATTACACGTGCCGTTAAGGATACCGTAGACCCGTGTAATGCGGTTTGCCGCGAGCCCTTCGCGCAACGCCTTGACGATCGGGATACCACCGGCGACGGCGGCTTCGAATGTCAGCGGCGCATCATTTTTCTCGGCGAGGGTTGCAAGCTCAAGGCCGTGATGTGCGATCAAAGCCTTATTTGCGGTCACCACACCCTTGCCGCGGCTCAAGGCGTTGCGCACCAATTCAAGCGCAGGTCCATCCGAACCGCCGATTAGCTCGATCACGACCTCAGCGTCCGTGTCCGCCAACGCGGCGGCATTATCGATCCAGGCGGCATCGCCAAGATCAACGCCGCGGTCGCGGGTCCGGTCGCGCGCTGACACCGCGACCAACGCGAATCCTCGGCCGCAGCGCGCCGCCAATAAATCATGATTGTCGCGCAAGATCTTGACCGTCCCCGCGCCGACGGTCCCCAGTCCGGCCACGGCGACTTTGAGAGGCTCAGTCATCGCGACACCGCTTGCTGCGCCTCGTCGGCCGCCAAGGGGTCGGCACTGGCCAAGAACGATTTGATATTCCGCGCGGCCTGCCGGATGCGCTGACGATTCTCGACCAATGCGATCCGGACATATCCTTCGCCATACTCTCCAAATCCAATTCCCGGTGAAACCGCAACTTCGGCCTCGGCCAGCAAGCGTTTCGCAAACTCCAAAGAGCCGACGGTTTGCCAGGCCGCCGGTATCGGCGCCCACGCAAACATGGTTGCGTCGGGGCTTGGGACATCCCAGCCAGCTGCCGCGAAACTCTCGACGAGCACGTCGCGACGCTCTTTGTATCGATTTCGGATTTCGTCGACGCACTCTTGCGGACCATTCAAGGCCGCCGCGGCGGCGACTTGGATGGGCGTAAACGCGCCATAGTCAAGATACGACTTGATGCGCCCCAAGGCCTGAATCAGACGCTTGTTGCCGGCGGCGAATCCGATTCGCCAACCAGGCATCGAATAGGTCTTGCTGAGCGACGTGAACTCAACCGCGATATCGCGTGCCTCCGGAATTTGCAGGATCGACGGCGGTGGTTCGACATCGAAGTAGATCTCGGCGTAGGCCAGGTCCGAGAGAATGTAGATTTGCTCCTGCTTCGCGAACGCAACGACCTTCTCATAGAATGCGAGATCGACCAGTTGGGCAGTCGGGTTGTTCGGAAAATTCAGTACCATGGCCTTCGGCTTGCGCGGACTTGCCGCCACGGCGCGACGTAACTCATCCAAATAGTCGATGTTGGGCCCGCACCGCACATGCTGGACAGCGGCGCCGGCGATCACGAAACCGTACGGGTGTATGGGATAGCTCGGATTCGGCGACAAAATTATGTCACCGGGCGCCGCCATCGCCGATGCCAGGTTGGCCAATCCCTCTTTCGATCCCAATGTAGTGATGATTTCGGACTGAGGATCGAGATCGATGCCAAAGCGGCGCTGATAATAGGCGGCCATGGCACGACGCAATCCGGGGATGCCCCGCGAGTTCGAATAACGGTGCGTCCGCGGCTTGCGCACCGTTTCCACCAGTTTCTCGACAATGTGATCCGGCGTCGGGGAATCGGGATTGCCCATGCCGAAATCGATGATGTCGCGCCCCTGGGCCCGGGCGCGTTGCTTCATTTCATTGACTTCGGCAAAGACGTAGGGCGGCAACCGCCGGATGCGTTCAAATTCGTCAGTCATGTAGCTGCTATTCAGCCGTGGATCGCCCCGCGCTTAGGCGGGTGACCGTTGGTATTCAAAATAAATGTCGGTACGCCGATTCGCGGCGGCGCCACTTGGTGTTGATTCGGAATAGGCCGGCTTCGTATCGGAGGCAGACGCCACAAACAGATAGTCCTGTGGCACGCCGAGCCGAATCAGTTCGTCGGCAACAACGCGGGCACGATCATACGCGATCTCGAAATTGACGATCTTGGTTTTCGCCGGATCGCTCGACCCAGCCCCTAAACTCGCGTGGCCGACCACTCGCACGATCGCGTTTTCGCGTTTCTGTACTTCCGCGACTTGGCGCAACACGTCTTTGTCTCGCCGCGAAAGCCTGGCCGATCCGTTACCGTAATAGATCACCGCAGCGTGGACCAATCCGTCCAGATCGCCGGCCCAAGCCAACTGCGCCATTTCTGTTTCCGTGAAACGCGGCGGCGATTGCAGTCCGACATTCTGCACGATAGGAGCGGCAGCGACCGCTGGTCCGCGGTTGCCGGACTGCGGCGTTAAGCGCGCATCCGGCCCCCCGACAGCATCTGGTGTTGATGATGCAGGCGTGCTGGTGACCTTGGGTACGGGCACCCCGTCATCGGTGTACTGCGTCTCTTCCCGGTCATTTTGGAGTTGCTTGGTAATCTCAGACCGTTCGTCTTGCGATGTAATCGCCGGCGCCCGACCTGGCACGGACGAAAGTTTTGGGAAATCTTGGTCGGCACCGGGAACCGGCAACGCGCGTTCGGCCTCGATTCGCGCCGCGAGGTCCGGATCTGTCTCCACTTCCTCGCCGCTCAAATACGCATCCAGGTCATTCGCCCATTCAACCGGATTAAGCTCATCCGGAACGGCCGAACAGCCCGATATGGACACCAGCAAGATCGCCGAAGCAAACGCCAAAATACGCCGCAAATCAGCCGATCCCGCTTGCAGGCCATTGCCGCAAAGATTAAGAGAGACCATGATTCGGTAACGCTCTAGTTATATGAAGACGAGCCATTTGGGCGCTTGCATCGAATTGCCGCAAGAATAGCGCCCCTTCGGCCCGCCGGGCGCGCCCCCACGCGCGGACGACGGTGCCGGTCGCAGTCTATATCAAAGAGGTGCCGAAACAAGCAATTAGACCCGACCATTGAGGACGCCTGTTGAGCAAGAATGCGAATCGGGTGAGCCAATATCCGGGACTGGCGGAGCCACGCGAATGAACCATACCGAAACGACAGAAAAAGCGGCGGAGTTGGCCAAGAATTGGCAACGCATTGCCGAACGCAGCCAATCCGTCATGCAGGCTTTCCTTGACCGGAATGCGCAGGGACCGGCCCAACTCGGCGACCCGACCAATATGTTCGGCGCCTTCATGGCGATGACATCTCAGATGATGAGCGATCCGGCGAAGCTGATGCAGGATCAAATGAACCTGTGGCAAAGCCATATGAAACTCTGGCAGCAGACGACCGGGCGCATGCTCGGACATGGTGGCCAGGCCGATCCTATTGCGGCGCCGACGACGGATGATCGCCGATTTCGCGATCCGGCTTGGCAAGAAAACGCTTTGTTCGACTACATCAAGCAATCCTATTTGCTGACCGCGCAATGGATGCAGGACACGGTGCAAGAGGTCGAGGGCCTCGACAAAAAGACCGCCAAGAAAGTCTCCTTCTACACGCGCCAGTTCGCGGACGCGTTGGCGCCGACGAATTTCTTGATGACCAATCCCGAAGTGCTGCGCGAAACGATCGAAAGCAAAGGCGAGAATCTGGTGCGCGGGCTCGACAATTTGCTGCGCGATATGGAGCGCGGCGACGGCGAGCTCAAAATCACCATGACCGACATGGATGCGTTCGAGGTCGGCAAGGACGTCGCTGCATCACCCGGCGAGGTCGTTTTCCGAAACGACATGATGGAGCTGATTCAATACGCGCCATCGACCAAGAACGTGCACAAGCGCCCGCTGCTCATGGTGCCGCCGTGGATCAACAAGTTCTACATCCTGGATCTCCGGCCGAAGAACTCCTTAGTCAAATGGGCGACCGACCAGGGCTACACGGTGTTCATGATCTCGTGGGTGAACCCGGACGAAAAACTCGCTGAGAAGAGCTTCGACGACTACATGCTCGAAGGCCCGGTGGCCGCGCTTGACGCCATCGAAAAAGCCACCGGCGAAAGCGAGGTCGTCACGCTTGCGCTCTGCCTGGGCGGCACATTGCTCGCCTGCACCCTCGCCTATCTCGCGGCCATCGGCGACAAACGCGTCAAGTCGGCCACCTTCATGGCAAGTTTGGTCGATTTCTCCGACCCTGGAGAACTTGGCGTTTTCATTGACCAGGAGCAGATCGAGTCGCTTGAAGAACGGATGCAGGAAAAAGGCGGCGTTCTTGACGCGTCGGCCATGTCCAACACGTTCAATATGCTGCGTGCGAATGACCTGATTTGGTCGTTTGTGGTGAACAATTATTTGCTTGGTAAAGACCCGTTCCCCTTCGATCTCTTGTATTGGAACGCGGATTCGACGCGCATGCCGGCCAAGATGCACTCGTTCTATTTGCGCAATATGTACCAAGCAAATGCGCTTCGAGAGTCTGGTGGAATCGAGCTGGCCGGGCAGAAACTCGATCTCGGCAAGATCGAAACGCCGGTCTACATCCTGGCCACGAAGGAAGATCATATCGCGCCGTGGCAATCGTGCTATGCGGCGACGCAACTGTACGGTGGGCCGGTGCATTTCGTGCTCGGCGGCTCGGGCCACATTGCCGGCATTACCAATTCGCCGGCGAGTGCGAAATACCCCTTCTGGACGAACAGCAAGAAGCCCAAATCTCCGGAGACTTGGCTGAAAAACGCGACTGAGCACGACGGTTCCTGGTGGGAAGATTGGCACAAGTGGCAGTCACGTCATGCCGGCAAAAAGGTGCCGGCGCGCGCACCAGGCGACGGAAAGCTCAAGCCAATTGTGCCCGCGCCTGGCGCTTATGTTATGGAAAAGGCCAAATAGAATGCCGATATAGGCCGGCTGAGACGCCCCGTGCCGCTACTAGGTGATGTGAATGGCCCTGCCCAACGAACCACGTAAGACCCTGGTGTTGACCGGCGCAAGCCGCGGCATCGGCCATGCCACCGTCAAACGGTTTTCCAGCGCCGGCTGGCGCGTGATCACATGCTCGCGCCACGCCTTCCCCGAGGACTGTCCTTGGGAGGCAGGCCCTGAGGATCACCTTCAGATCGACCTGAGTGACGCCGAGACACTGGAGGAGCGTGTCGCCGAACTGCGCCGTATGCTGAATGGCGAACCGCTTCACGCTCTTGTCAACAATGCTGGTATCTCGATTAAAAGTGACGATGGTGAGCGCCTGGACAGCCTGACCACCAGCATGGCCGATTGGCGGCATGTGTTCCGGGTCAATTTTTTCGCGCCGATCGCGCTCGCGCGCGGCTTGTTCGAAGAACTGAAACTGGCCGGCGGCGCGGTGGTCAATGTCACGTCGATCGCCGGCAGCCGTGTCCACCCATTTGCCGGCACGGCTTACGCGACGTCGAAAGCCGCCCTCGCCTCACTGACCCGAGAAATGGCCGCGGATTTCGGCCGCCACGGCATCCGCGTCAATGCCATCGCCCCTGGCGAGATCAAGACGAGTATTCTATCGCCCGGCACCGAAGAACAATTGCTCCCGGAAATCCCCATGGGACGGCTCGGCACGCCCGAGGAAGTCGCGCGCACGATCTACTACCTGTGCACCGACCAATCGAGCTACGTCAACGGCGCCGAAATCCACGTAAACGGCGGCCAGCACGTGTAGAGCTAATTATTAGTGCTCTAAGGGAACAGCGGTTCCTGTTCGAGCCCAGCCGTTTCGGGCAGTCCAAACATCAGATTGAAATTTTGGATCGCTTGGCCGGACGAGCCTTTGACGAGGTTGTCGATGGCCGAGATGACGAGCGCGCGTCCCGCCACCCGGTCGTCGAATACGCCAATCAAGCAGTGATTGGAGCCACGAACGTGCCGCGTCGCCGGCGCTTGGCCTTGCGGCACGACGCGGACGAACGGTGCGTCGGCATAGGCCTTCAACAGACTTTGCCGTAACTCTGTCGAACCGCCGCCATTCGCCATCTTTACGTAGATTGTCGACAAGATGCCGCGGTTCATCGGCAGCAGATGCGGCGTGAATGAAATCTTGATGGGCGCGTCGGCGGCAACGCTGAGTTCTTGCTCCATCTCCGGTGTGTGCCGGTGATGCGCAATGCCATAGGCGTTCACGCCTTCCGAAACCTCGCCAAACAGCATGGCTTCTTTCGGCGCGCGTCCAGCACCGGTGACGCCCGATTTCGAGTCAATGATGATGTCATCGGGGTCGATCAAGCCATCGCGCAACAGCGGTAGCAATGGCAGCAGCGCGCCGGTCGGATAGCAGCCCGGACAGGCCGCAAGGCGCGTGTCAGCCAACGCGTCGCGGGCCCACTCCGTGAGGCCATAAACGGCGCTGTCCTGCAAATGCGGTGCGAGATGTTCGTGGCCATACCATTCGGCATAAGTCGCGGTATCCCGCAGCCGGAAATCAGCGGACAGATCGATGACTTTCAAATGAGCCGGCAGCCCGGCGACCACTTCCTGCGTCGTCGCGTGCGGCAAGCAGCAGAAAACCGCCTCAAGCGTGTCCCACGCCACCGCATCGAGTTTGGTAAGCGTCGGCAAGTCGAGACCGCCCAAATGCGGAAAGACCGACGCGATCGGCTCGCCCGCGCGCCGGTCGGCCGTGAGCGCGGCTATCTCGATGTTCGGATGTCGCGCCGCCAACCGCAGGGTCTCCGCACCGGTGTAGCCGCTGGCGCCCAAGACACCGATTTTGATCCGCCGCTCGCTTTGCGTGCTTGCCATGTCACACACTCCTCAATCCTGTTTACCCGGACAGGGCTCAGGCATCTAGATTCTATATGGTCCAATACCAAAAAGGGCGCCCGATCGCGGGCGCCCTTGTTTCGTCGGGAATATGCCCTGGATCAGCGTTTCGAGAACTGGAAGCTCTTGCGCGCTTTCGGCTTGCCGTACTTCTTTCGCTCCACAACGCGCGAGTCACGCGTCAGGAAGCCGCCCTTCTTCAACAACGGGCGAAGCGTCGGCTCATATCGCACGAGCGCGCGGCTAATGCCGTGGCGGACGGCGCCCGCCTGGCCCGACAAACCACCGCCCGAAACAGTGCACATGACGTCGTATTGACCGTCGCGGTCCGCCGCCTGAAACGGCTGACGCAAAATCATGCGCAGCACGGGGCGTGCAAAGAACTTTTCCTCATCGCGGCCGTTTACCGTGACCTTGCCGGCACCCGGCTTAATCCACACGCGGGCCACGGCGTTCTTGCGCTTGCCGGTCGCATAGGCGCGATTGAATTCGTCGATTTGCGGCTCGGCGACCACCGGCTCCTCAGCCGCGGCCGGTTCAGCGCCGGCGGGAGCGACAACCTCTTTGAGGTCTTCGAGGCCTTTTTTCTCTTCGGCCATGATTAGGCGCTCCTCTTATTCTTCGGGTTCATTGCGGCCAGGTCGAGCACCTCAGGCTTCTGTGCCTCGTGCGGATGTTCGGACCCGACATATACGTGCAGCTTGCGCATTTGTTCCCGGCCGAGCGGTCCACGCGGGACCATGCGCTCGATCGCCTTTTCGACCACGCGCTCGGGATGTTTACCTTCAAGCAACTGGCCATAGGTGCGGCTCTTGATTCCGCCCGGATAGCCGGTGTGCCAATAATGAACCTTCTTGTCGTGCTTGGCGCCGGTCAGCTTCACCTTCTCGGCGTTGATCACGATGATGTTGTCACCGCAATCAATATGTGGCGTGTAGGTCGGTTTGTGTTTGCCACGCAGCCGCGTCGCCACAATGCTGGCGAGACGGCCGAGCACCACATCCTCGGCATCGATCAAAAACCAGCCCTTGGTCACATCGGCCGGTTTGGCGGAAAAGGTTTTCATCGCGCTTACGCCTATCTGGGAGATAGATTTCGACCGCTGCCAGGCGGCGCCCACACGGTCGAGGGCGCCTTGTAGACCCGCGCCTATTGCGTCGTCAATGGGAATTATCGCTAAAAAGCAATAAGTTAGAAATACGGTAATATAATACCGCTCAGAATTGAGTTAGGCCAATTGTGCGGGAATGGCCGTGTGGCCACGGAACCGCGCGCGCTGGCTTCGAACCGCCGGCGCCGTGAGCTGATAGTCTGGAAAACGCGCCAAAAACCGAGATATAGCGATTTGGCCCTCAATGCGCGCCAGCGGTAATCCAACGCACCGATGCACACCGCTGCCAAAGGCGAGATGGCGGTTCGGCGTTCGCGCGATATCGAGCCGGTGCGGTTCCCCGAACTCGTCCGGGTCTCGGTTCGCCGCGCCGATACCGATGTGGATCAGCGTTCCCGGCGCCATCTCGATGCCGCCAATTTCGACCGGCCGCGTCACGCTACGATTGCCAAGCTGGTTCGAGCTTTCGAAACGCAGAAACTCTTCGACCGCCGTGCCCATGAGCGCGGGCTCTTCGATCAGGCGGCGCCGCTCGTCGGGCCACTCGCAAAGGCTGACCAAGCTATTGCCGATGAGATTTGTCGTGGTCTCGTGACCGGCGTTGAGAATGAAGATGCAGTTTTGCAGAAGCTCCGTTTCAGACAGCTTCTCACCGGTTTCGTCGCCCTGAATGAGCCGCGTGAGCACATCCTTTTCTGGATCGCGCGGCTTATTCCGCCGGTCCGACACCAATATCTCGAGATATGCGAGAAAATCGGTCACCGCCTGATTGCCGGCATCGAACTGGGCTGTGGTGATTTTCGGTTCGAGCGCGCCAAGGATTGCAAGCGACCAACCGCGCAACGGATCACGCTCGGCGTGCGGCACACCCAGCAGATTGCCAATCACTTCAACCGGGATCGCGGCCGCAAAATCCTCAATCAGGTCGACCGATCTCCGCTCCGCCATTGCGTCCAACAAACGGTCCACCAAGGCGATCAAATCAGGTTCCATCGCGGCAATCGCGCGCGGCGTCAGCGCTCCGGCGATCAAGCGCCGGACACGGGTGTGCAACGGCGGATCATTGAAAACCAGGCTGGTCGTGTGATGTTCGTAAAGCGGTGAATCGCCGTATTTCGGCTTGAACTCGGCCTTCTTGTCCGAGCTGAAGGTGATCGGATCCTTGTACACCGCCAAACAATCGGCGTAGCGCGACAGAAAATACCCGCCGTCGGGCAGACGCTTGACCGGCGCGGTCGTGCGCAGTGCGTCATAATACCGGAATGGGTTGTCGTAGAAGTCCGCCGGCAGCGTCCGGAGATCGAACCCATCGGCCAGCGCGGCCATATCGTCTCGGCTCATATCGTGATCAATGTGTCCGACCGCCACGGCTTCCTTCTCTCTCACGGCTTGGGAAATTGAAGAACCAGCAACACAAGCCCGTCCGGACCGGCAACCGCGTTCATGGCTCCTTCGTCCGCCGAGACGAACAAGCAGGACAAGCGCTCAAACAAATCGCCGACGTAGCTCAATGTGCCAGTGCTCACAAGCAGGTATTGACCGCCGCTTTCGCTGGGGTCGGGCAAGTCCGTCCTACATTCAGGCCCCAATCGCACCACGTAGGCCGCAAGACCATCCGACTCGGGTTCGATAAGAACGTCGCGCGTTGGTTCCGTTACACGCGCCAGCCGATCTCCGTCGTCTTGCAATATCGGCTTGGATAAGCGCGACCGCCTCGGACCTGGGCGTAATTTGGCGCGTTGGGCCGGCATATACTTAGCGCCCGGATCGAAACCGGCCCGCAATGAAAAATAAGTGACGCCCTTATCGCCTGCGGCAATTGGGCCGTATGGCGTGTGGCCAGCCGCGAAATGAACTGAAATCGGTGCCGCATCGTGCTTGCCGATCCGACCATCGCCGCCAACAAAGACTTGAAACTGATCGACTTCGTGGAAATGTGGCGGTGTCACCGAGCCGGGCGGCTGTTCGACCAAGAAGCCCTGCGGCTTTCCGTCATCGTTTTTCTCGTTGCCCTCGACATAGGTGCCGCGCACAGGCGTGTATCCGACGTAGCCGCTCAAATAGTAAGTCTGGCCATGCACGTCGATGGGATGGCGCCGGTCTGCGGCCGCGCGAGCTGATAAACCCAGGATCATGGCCGCCAGACTATCGCACCCGGTGGCCGGAATGCCATTCGATCGCCATCGCGTTTCGACATAGGATCATGGCCAGCATTGCGGAGGTGTCGCGTGGCCACATCGGAATTGGTTGAGAAGCCGGGAGAACCAGGTCAGCGCCGTCTTGCGCCCGCCCTCCATCGCCCTTGGTGCCCGCAAGGCACATCGGCGGGTGAGCGCGACTGCGACGCCCCCTGCCCTGAAGCGCACAGGCGCTTCGTATTGGCCGCGACCATATTGGGCTCCGCAATGGCTTTTATTGACGGCACCGTCGTCCATATCGCCTTGCCGGCGATCCAAAGTTCGGTCAACGCCACGTTCGGCGAGCTCCAGTGGGTGGTGAACGTCTACACCTTGTTGCTCGGCGCCTTGATCCTGGTCGGCGGTGCATTGGGCGATCGGGTGGGACGCCGCCGCATATTCATGATCGGTATTTCGTTGTTCGCCGTCGCCTCCGTGCTGTGCGGACTGGCGCCAAACGCCACGAGCCTGATTGCCGCACGGGCTTTACAAGGCGTCGGCGGGGCGCTGCTTGTGCCGCAAAGCCTCGCCATTATCGCGGCGTCCTTTCCCCAGGATCAGCGGGGCCGCGCGATCGGGCTATGGGCGGGCTTTGCCGCGCTGACCACCGCGCTCGGCCCGGTGCTCGGCGGCGCCTTTATCGATCTCCTGTCTTGGCGTGCCGTGTTTTGGATCAATCTGCCGATCGCCGCCCTGACGCTCTGGTTGGCCGCCCGTTATGTGCCGGAAAGTCGGGACAGCGCCACTGCGGCCAGCCTCGATCTCTCGGGGACCGCGCTCGTCGTGATCGGCCTAGGGGCTTTGACTTATGGCCTGACCGCATGGCCCGAGCGTGGCGTCGCCGATCTTATGGTCTCCGGATCGCTTGGGCTCGGCGTCATCGCCCTGGTGGCGTTCGTGATTGTCGAAGGCCGCGTCCGCGCACCGATGATGCCGCTGTCGCTCTTCCGCTCCGCGCGCTTTAGCGCGGCCAATTTGATCACGCTTTTTCTCTACTTTGCCCTGAGCGGCATGCTGTTTCTTGTGCCGTTCAACTTGATTCAACTGCAAGGCTATACGGCGCTTGAGACGGGTATGGCCCTGCTGCCATTTGGGCTGGTTATGGGCCTGTTTTCGAGCCTCGCCGGACGGTTGATCGACAAAGTCGGTCCCCGCGTGCCCTTGGTCACCGGCCCATTGATTGTCGCGGCCTCGTGCGCCTGGCTGGCATGGACCGGGCTTTCGGGCGGTTATTGGAACGGCGTGTTTGGCCCGATCTTTCTCCTTGCGGTTGGCCTGACGATCAGTGTCGCACCGCTGACCACCGCGGTCATGAACGCCGTGCCGGAACACGACGCCGGTGTCGCCTCAGGAATCAACAATGCGGCCAGCCGGCTCGCCGGCCTAGTGGCGGTTGCCGTGGTCGGTGCACTAGCGGCGACGCTGTTCACACAGGGCTTGCGGACCGGCCTCAGCGACTTAGCCGTCGACGACACGACCGCGACCGCCCTTCTTGAAGGCGCGCGAAACCTTGCTGGCCTGCCAATACCGGTGGGCCTGTCGGCCGATACCGCGGAAGCGCTCAAACGACTAATTGATACTTCATTCTTAAATGGATTCGAAGCGAGCATGGTCGTGTCCGCGGCATGTGCTTGCGCGGCCTCTTTGATCGCATTCCTTTTTCTTGGCCGGCCGTTAGAGACCGCCAGTACGGAGTAAAACGTTAGTATGGCATTGATCTACTTGATACGGCATGGCAACGCCGCACAAGGTTTTGGCGAGTCTATGGACCCTGGTCTCGACGCCTTGGGACACGACCAGGCGGCGGCCATGTCGGATGTCATGTCGCCGAAAGGCCCCCTCGCACTGATATCAAGCCCGCTTCAACGCGCCCGGGAAACCATCGCGCCCCTTGAACGCAGTTGGAATGTGAACGCGTCAATTGAACCCCGCGTAACGGAGATTCCGTCGCCCACGAAAAATCTTGAGGAGCGTGCCGCTTGGCTGCGCGGCGCGATGGACAAGCGCTGGGATCAGCTGGGCGAAGGCGTCGCAACCTGGCGCCAGGAAATTCTCGACGTTTTGGGCGCGGTGTCCGAAGACACTGCCGTCGTGACGCATTTTATGGTGATCAATATCGCCGCCGGCGCGGCGATGAAGGATGATCGGCTGGTGATATTTTGGCCGGACAATTGCTCGCAATGGGCGTTTGAAGTTTCGCCGACCGGTCTAGAACTCGTCAATCACGGCAAACAATTGGAAACCAAGATCGGATGACGCGGCGGACGTCCTAAGTGCATCCGGCTATTCCGGTGTGTTCTTTTGCTTCCGCGTCTCCGGGAACAGCCAGACCGCAAACACCATAAACAGACCCAGGAACCCGGCGACCCACGCCACGTCCATCGCGCCGGCTTGGCGTTCGAGGTAAACCACGACCCCCGCGACGACCAAAACGATAGCGGACAGTATGGCCTTTAAGTGACTTGGCACCGCACATCCTCCTCGAAGCGGACAGTCCCGCGGGCCGCCCAAACCGCCATTGTCGCATCGCCGGATTAGGGGCCTACGAATAGTCTTCACAGATATATCAGACGCGTCTAGCCTTGGTGCAACATTCAGGTGGGGATTTGGTGAAGCACTATCTCGGCGAGCGGACGATCGACGGCATATCCGTGACGGTGGACGGCAAAGATCTCGATCCGCGTTTCGATCTCAAATCTTTGTCGCCGGAGGGCTTCGAATGGACTTATGAGGGTCCGGCGCCCGCCCAGCTCGCCTTGGCGCTGCTCGCCGATCATCTGGGTGACGACCAACGCGCGCTGGCGCTCCATGACGCCTTCATGCGCGCGGCGGTCGCCAATTTCGAGAATGATTGGGAAATGACCAGCGCGGACATTGATGCGGTGCTGGCTGATCTGCCGACTTGATGGTCCGGACGGTCCGTTTTTGCT
>JANQOH010000012.1 GCA_028289725.1 Alphaproteobacteria bacterium | reverse complement strand
CAGCGGACCTTCGCGTTCGCGCCCCCAATCGCCAACCCCGCGCCAAAGTCTTTGATCAAAAACGGTCATTTTCGTCCCTTTCGCTGGGGATGGCAGTATGATGGCGGAAAATCGGCAAAATCGCGCGACACAGGAGGGCGGCCGTGATCGTCAAACAGATCTTTACCGAGAACGCGTACCGCAATTTCAACTATTTGATCGCCTGTCCGGATACCGGTGAGGCGCTGGCCGTCGACCCGCTCGATCACAAGAAATGCCTGGCGGGCGCGAAGGAAATGGGCTGGACGATCACGCAAATCCTCAACACGCACGAGCACGGTGATCACACTGGCGGCAATCGCGCGATGATCGACGCCACCGGCGCCAAGCTGCTCGCCCATGCCGGCGCCAAAGGCAAAATCCCGGGCATCGATGTCGGCCTCGCGGCCGGCGACGTGATCAAGATCGGCAAATCGGTCGAGCTTGAATCGCTCGACACGCCCGGCCACACCATGAGCCACATCTGCGTCTTGTCGCGCACCGATCAGCCGTCACTGTTTTGTGGTGACACGATGTTCAACGCCGGTGCCGGCAACTGCCACAATGGCGGCCATCCGAGCGAGCTTTATGACACCTTCGCCGATCAACTCGCCAAACTGCCGGACGATACGCTGATTTATCCGGGCCACGACTACATCACGAACAATCTGGAATTCACGTTGGACCGCGAACCCGACAATGCGCGCGCCAAGTCGCTGCTCGGCGAAGTCGCGGACCAAGATCCGCATGCGCCGAAAGTCACCACGCTGGGGCTCGAGAAGGAAATCAACACGTTCTTCCGCCTGCACAACCCGACCGTGATTGCCCGCCTGCGCGATACCTTTTCCGACCTCCCCGACGACCCCAGTCCCCGCGACGTGTTCCTGAAGCTGCGCGAACTTCGCAATAACTGGTAGCCGGGCGATGGACTTCGGCATCACCCTGGCGACGGCGGCGGACTCTTGGAAAGTCGTACAGCGCGCGGAGGAGATGGGGTTCAGCCAGGCGTGGTTTTACGACACGCAGATGCTGAGCGCCGATTGCTTCGTCGCGATGGGCGCGGCGGCGGTGAAAACCTCGCGCATCCGGCTCGGCACCGGCGTGTTGATTCCGTCGAACCGCATTGCGCCGGTCGCGGCCAACGGCTTCGCGTCGCTCAACCAGCTCGCACCGGGGCGGATCGATTTCGGCGTCGGCACGGGCTTCACGGGCCGCCGCGCGATGGGGCTCGGCGCGATCAAGCTCGCCGAGATGGAAGACTATATTCGCGTCGTCCAGGGTCTGCTCTCCAACGAAACGCTGGAAGCCACGTTTGAAGGCAAGACGCGCAAAATCCGCTTCCTGAATCCGGATGCGGGGATGATCAACACCGAAGATGACATCCCGCTCCATGTGTCGGCCTATGGGCCGAAAGGCCGGGCGCTCACGGCCCAACTCGGCGCGGGCTGGCTCTATTTCTTCAGCGACGTGCCGATGGCGCTCTCGGGTCTGGAGGACATGAAAAAAAGCTGGGACGAAGCGGGCCGTGCGGCCTCGGACCTGCGCGCCACCGCGTTTGTTCTTGGCTGTATTTTGGAAGACGGCGAGCCGGCGGACTCGCCGCGCGCCATGGCGCAGGCCGGACCGCGCGCCGCCGTCATCTTGCACCGCGCGGCCGACGAGGCGCTGTCCGGGCTGCACAATGTCAGCCCGGTCCCCGACGTCGCGAAGGGCTATATCGATCTCGCCCGCAGGTTCGAGCCGGCCGACGCACCGTGGCTCGAAAACCACCGCGGTCATTTGATGTTTCTTAAAGATCAAGAGCGGCAATTCATTACCGCCGACCTGATCCGCGAGACGAGCTTCACGGGCACGGAGGACGACATCAAGGGCCGCGTCGAAGCCCTGCGCGACGCCGGCTACCAGCAATTTACCGTGCAGCTCACGCCCGGCAATGAGGACGCCATCGAGGATTGGGCGCGCATCAAACGCGCGTTCGACTAGTCGACCGGGGTCGACCCGTACTAGCGTAAGGGCGTTTCAGCGACGACTGCCCGCACGACCGACATGAAACGCTGAACGACCGGGTCCGCGTCACGGCTCGGATGCCAATAAGCGAAGATCCGCATCGGTTCTTGCTCAAACGGAAATGGATGAATGTCGATCGGCCAGCGCGCGGCAACTTGCGACGCGACGCGGGACGCGGCCGTGGCGATCATCGGCGTCCCGCAAATCAGTTGCGGCACTAAGGAATGCGACCAAACCGCAACGTGGCCGGTGCGATTTAGTCCGGCGCGCCTCAGCGCTTCTTCATCCTCGAACGTCATTTGATGTTCGAAGTAGCGCACCACCACGTGTTGGCGCGCCATGTATTCGGATTGGCTCAACGTGCCGCCTTGGGGCGCGAAATCGGATGAGGCGAGGCAAACATATTTGTCCTCGCAGAGGGCTTCGTTGGGCGGCCGGCCGGCGTCGAATGGCTGACCGGCGAACAGCAGGTCGATCTCGCTCGCTCTCAGCGCGTGGGCCGATTGCGCCGTCAGTGGCAAAACGTCAAACCGCAAGTTCGGCATACGCTCGACGGTGCGCTGAATCGCGGACGCGAGAAACGCCGCCATAATGTAATCCGAAGCGACGATTTTCATCTCGCGATCGATATCGCTGGGTGCTTGATCCGGCACCAAGGCCGTCAACGCGTGGGCGCGCGACAGAAGCTCGCCGACCGGGCCAACCAGGCTGCGGGCGAATGGCGTGGGGACC
>JANQOH010000092.1 GCA_028289725.1 Alphaproteobacteria bacterium | reverse complement strand
GATACATCCGTCCGTGTATGGCGTTTGATACCGACAGCTTGGTCGACCGGCGCCGCCTGAAAAGGCGGCTGGCCATGTGGCGCATTGTCGCTCTGATTTCGATCGTTGCCGTGATTGCGGTCGCGGTTGCCCGTGCACCGCAAATACCGGTTGGCAAACATATTGCCGTGCTCACTGTCGACGGGCTGATCGTTTCAGACCCCTATCGTGAGAAAGCGTTACGCGCGCTCGTGGACGACGAGAGCGCGGCGGCGCTGTTGGTGCGTATCGACAGCCCCGGCGGCACGACTTATGGCAGCGAAGCCCTGTATCGGGCGTTGAGAGAGGTTTCCGACGCAAAGCCTGTCGTCGCGGTCATGAACGGCGTGGCGGCATCCGGCGGCTATATGGCCGCACTCGCGGCAAACCACGTGGTGGCGCGCGAAAGCACGATCACCGGGTCGATCGGGGTGATCATGGAGGCGACGAATTTCGTCGGCTTGATGGAAAAGCTCGGAATTGAAAGTGAAGCGATCAAGAGCGGGCCGTTGAAGGCTGAACCAAATCCGCTGTCACGCATGACACCGGAAGCCCGCCGCGCGACGCAGACGATCATTTCCGACGTGCACCGCATGTTTGTCGGAATGGTGTCGGAACGGCGCGGCTTATCCTTGGCGGACGCCAATAAGCTCGCGGATGGACGCGTCTACACCGGAAACATGGCTGTAAGCGCCGGCTTGGTCGACGGTCTTGGCGCGGACGATGAGGCATTGGCGTGGCTCAAGACCGAACACGGGATCGATCCTGAACTACCATTGGTCGATGTGGAAATTGATTATCCACAGGAGCTGATCGACAAATTGGTCTCCGCAATATTCGGAAAACCCTATTTGGCAGAACGACTTAGGCTTGACGGCCTCGTTTCTGTTTGGCACCCTTTAAGCTCTGAATAGCGACGTTGGGGGCGTTGGCATGGGGGCTGGCGCTGATAGTCACAAGCGACCCGAGGGGCGGGGCCGTCTAAAGACGGTGGCACGGACCGTTTTACATGACCAAATCAGAACTTATTCAGGCGCTGGCTCAAGAGAACCCGCACCTGTATCACCGCGATGTGGAACGCATCGTATCGACAGTTTTCGATGAGATAACGGCAGCACTGGCGCGAGGTGATCGTGTCGAATTGCGAGGCTTTGGCGCCTTTTCGGTCAAGGATCGCTCAGCGCGCACGGGCCGAAATCCGCGCACCGGCGCGGCGGTCGAAGTACCGCGCAAACATGTGCCGTTCTTCAAGTCGGGCAAAGAACTGCGCGAACGGGTGAATCAAGCGTGATTGTTCGCGCGGGCGACGGGTAACTGGTGTCGGCAGGCAATTGAAGACGCTGATCCGAGTCTTCGCGGTTGCGATCGGAGCTGTAGCAATTTGGTTTGCGTTGGCCAACCGGGCGGACGTAACCGTTTCGTTCGCACCTCTGCCTGTGGCCGCCGACTTGCCGCTTTATCTTCTGGTATTCATTGTTTTCGTGCTTGGGGTGTTGGCCGGGGGCGTGAGCCACTGGCTGGCGGCCGCGCGCCACCGCGGCACGGCGCGGGACACAAAGCGTCGTTTAGTGGTATTGGAACGTGAATTGGACGACCTTCATGATCAGCGCGCGCCGGTCACCCCTGATGAGGCGCAATCGAAGTTGATCGGTCGCTAGCATCGGAGCACGGCGCGCGACAATCGCGTCGGGAGGGAACCATGAGCAGCGTCAATCCGTCAGACCGCGTGATTTGTGCGATCGATACCGATGATTTGGATCACGCGAAGACTTTGGCCGGCCAGCTCTCCGGACGTGTCGGCGCAGTTAAGCTCGGCCTGGAGTTCTATACGGCGCATGGACCGGCCGGCGTGAAAGCGGTGGCCAATGTCGGCATGCCGATCTTTCTCGATCTGAAATTCTCGGACATTCCCAACACCGTGGCTGGTGCCATGCGGGCGGCCGCGAGCTGTGCCCCGGCACTGATGACCGTGCACGCAACGGGCGGCCCCGCGATGATGCGCGCCGCCGCCGCAGCCGGCCTTCGCATCGCCGACGCAACCGGCGGGGCGCGGCCGAAAATATTGGCGGTGACCGTGCTCACGAGTTTTGACGAAGAGGACGTCGCAGCCGTCGGCATGGCCGGTCCTTTGACCGACCAGGTAAAACGTTTGGCCGACCTCGCGCAGCGGTGCGG
>JANQOH010000469.1 GCA_028289725.1 Alphaproteobacteria bacterium | reverse complement strand
CATCGGGACGCCGGTCGAGCTGCCGCAGCCGAGGACGGTCACTTTCATAGGTGGACCCTGATGCTAGGCCGGATTCGCTCGGGCCTTGGAAAACAGAGTAAAAAAATTGCTGGTTGTCAGAGTTGCCAGCTCATTTGGGGTCATGCCCAGCAAATCGGCCACACAGGCCGCTGTATCGGCCACAAAGGCCGGCTCGTTACGTTTGCCCCTATTGGGAACCGGAGCTAGGAAAGGCGCGTCAGTCTCCACCAGAACGCGTTCTGGCGGCAAATTGCGGGCAACGTCGCGTAGAGCCTCGGCATTGCGGAACGTGACGATCCCCGAGAGCGAGATCGACATGCCGAGATCCAGGGCGCGCTCGGCAACCATGGCGCTGGTGCTGAAGCAGTGGATGAGACCGGGAAAAGCGCCCTTCCCGGCCTCGTCCTCCAAGATCGCGACCGTGTCCTCGTCGGCGTCACGCGTATGGACGATCAGCGGCAGTCCGGTTGCGCGCGCGGCCGCGATATGTGCCCGAAAACTGCGTTGCTGCGCCGCCGGGTCGCTGTGGCGATAGTAGTAGTCGAGCCCGGTCTCGCCGATACCAATGACTTTCGGATGGGCCGCCAAGGCGATCAGCGCGTCGGGATCGGATTGGCCCTCTTCATCCGCGTTGTGCGGATGCACGCCGACCGAGCAATGCATGTCGTCGTACCGTTCGGCCGTGGCGAGAACTTGTTCGAACTTGCGGAGGCGCGTGCAAATCGTTTGAAACGCGCCGACGCCGGCCGCCCGGGCACGGTCGATAACGTCGTCTAGGTCGTCTTCAAACTCGGGAAAATCGAGATGGCAGTGGCTGTCAACGAGCTTCATGATGCCGCCGACTGCGCCTCGCCCGCGGTCTCGTCGAGCCTTGGGAATAGGCCCTGTGGCTTCGGTAGTGCCGTTCCAGGCGTCAGCGCGTGGCGCGGGCCGAGATGGTCGAAATGCCGTGCTCCGTCATCAACCGCGAGTTGATCAAGAAGCTGTGATGCTGCATCGGGTACAAACGGTTGCGTTACGATGGCAAGGTGACGAAGCGATTCGGACAGCACATAGAGTACAGTTGCCATCCTCTCAGGGTCGGTCTTGCGGAGCGCCCAAGGTGCTTGGCGGTCGACATAGGCGTTAGCGGCCCGGATGACCGTCCAAATGGTTTCGAGGGCTTCATGGGGCGCTTCACGCTCCATCTGGGGCCGAATGGTTTCAATCAGGCAATGCGCGGCATCGAGCATTGCGGTGTCGTCATCCGAAAATGCGCCCGGATGCGGTACAGCGGCGTCACAGTTTTTCTGCGTCATGCTTAAGACGCGTTGCGCAAGATTTCCGAAATCGTTGGCGAGGTCGCCGTTGATACGATGGATCAGTGCGGCGCGCGAAAAATCGCCGTCATTGCCGAACGGGACCTCGCGGAGCACGAAATAGCGCACTTGGTCCAGACCATAGGTCTCGATCAGCTTAAACGGCTCGACCACGTTGCGCAGGGTCTTCGACATTTTTTGGCCTTCAACCGTCCACCAGCCATGCGCGAAGACGCGCACTGGCGGCGTGATGCCCGCGGCCATGAGAAACGCCGGCCAATAAACGGCGTGGAAGCGCACAATGTCCTTGCCGACAATGTGAACGGCATTCGGCCAGAAAGTCTGAAAACTCTCCGCGTCAACATCCGGATAGCCGACCGCCGTGAGGTAATTCGTCAGCGCGTCCAGCCAGACATACATGATGTGGGCGTCATCGCCGGGCACGGGCACGCCCCATTTGAAACTGGTGCGCGACACGGAGAGGTCTTGAAGGCCGCCTTTGATGAAATTCAGGACTTCGTTGCGACGCGAGTCCGGAAGAATGGCGTCGGGGTGCTTGGCGTAATGGTCGAGCAAGGGCTGCTGCCAGCGCGATAACCGAAAGAAATAACTCGGTTCCTCGACCCACTCGACCGGCGCCCCGGTTGGCGCGAGCTTTTCGCCATCCGGTCCTTTGGTGAGTTCGCTTTCGGCGAAATAGGCTTCGTCGCGCACCGAGTACCAACCGGCATATTTGTCCAAGTAGATGTCACCGGCATCGATGAGCGCTTGCCATATGGCTTGGCTTGCACGGATATGGCGGGCTTCGGTCGTGCGAATGAAATCGTCGTTCGTGCATTCGAGCGCTTGGGTGAGCTCGCGAAAGCGCTGCGAGACACGGTCGGTGAAATCCTTCGGGTCTTCGCCCGCCTCCGCGGCCGATTTTTCGACCTTTTGGCCATGTTCATCGGTTCCGGTCAGAAACATCACCTTGCGGCCGTCGAGGCGCATAAAGCGGGCGATGGCGTCGCAGGCGATGGTGGTATAGGCATGCCCGAGATGCGGCACGTCATTGACGTAATAAATCGGCGTCGTGATGTAGAAGGCCCGCGCGTCTGCCATCGGTCCAACCTCGGCGTTTGAGAAGTGAACTAGGCCCGCGCTGCCGACTCGAGCGCGGCGAAAACGCTGAGAACGACGTGCTTACGATCAAGGTTCACACGATCGGTACGCGCGGCAAGATTGGTGATCTTTTCCCATAGCTCCAGCCATTGATCAAGGCTGCCGGCCCCCAGCAATCGGCGCGCGGCCTCGGATTCTCCCTCGATCACGCCATCGAAAGAACTGCCGCGCGCATTGGCCGCGATCAGCCGTGCGACCCAGCCGGCGAGCAAATCCATCGCGGTCGCAAAGGTGGCTTCGGCGCCGCGTCGGGCGAGCCGGTCGCCAAAACCATGGAGAGCGCGCGGGTCGATCCCGGGCGCCGCCGCAATCAAGCGCACGATCTCGCGA
>JANQOH010000457.1 GCA_028289725.1 Alphaproteobacteria bacterium | reverse complement strand
GCAGACCGAACGCGACAAGCTGCGGGTCTTGGACGGACTTGAGGGCGCGTCGGCCGATGAACCACGTCCCCGTGTTCGACAGGCCCTTGTAGTCAAGATCGACCGGATTTTGGGTCGCGAGCACGGTGCCGACGCCATAGGCGCGGGCCTGCTTGAGCAGCGTCAGAAACGGCTTCTTGGACGGCGGGTTGGCGGTCGGCGGCAGATAGCCGAAGACTTCGTCCATGTAGACCAGCGCGCGCAAGCTGGACGTGCCGCTTTGCGCGCGCATCCAAGCCACCACCTCGTTGAGCAGGATGGTGACAAAGAACATGCGCTCGGCCTCGGACAGATGCGCGATCGACAAGATGGCGACGCGCGGCTTGCCGGTTTCGGTCCACAACAGCTTGGCGATGTCGAGCGGCGCGCCTTCGAGCCATGCCGAAAAACCGGGCGAGGCGAGCAGATTGTTGAGCATCATCGACAGGCCGAGCCGGTCGGGCGCGGGATAAACGGTTTCCAGGTCCATCACGCCGATCTTGTCGAAGGGCGGTTGCTGGATTTCGCGGATCAGTTCGGCGATTGCGATACCGCGTCCGGCGCGCCAGTGATGGTCGAGGATGTTGGACAGCAAGATATGTTCACGGCTGCGTACCGGATCCGCGTCGATGCCGAGCAAGCTGAGCAAGCCTGAGACGGCGGCGCTGATCCGTTCGCGAAAGGCGTCGCCGTCTTCGACCAATTCGGGCGGCGGCGCGGCGAAGGACCGGAGCAGTGACACCGGAATGCCGGCATTGCTGCCCGGCGTATAGAGCGCGATGTCCGCGGCGTTCTGCAGCCGTGTAATACGCCGGCCGTCCTGGCCCCAATCCGCGAGGCCTTGGCGCCAAAGATTGGCGGTTTGTGTCGCGCGCTCGGCCACAGTGACGCCTTTCCGCGTCGCTTCGCCGGGATCAATCCAGGGCTCGAAATCGCCCGGCGCCAACGCCGGAAAGCCGAGCAGCAAATTCCCGATGTCGCCCTTGGGGTCAATCGCGATCGCAGGAACGCCGTCGATCGCGGCTTCCTCCAGCAGCGACAGGCAGAGACCGGTTTTGCCGCTGCCGGTCATGCCGACGCAGACGGCGTGGGTGGTCAGGTCCTTGGAATCGTAGAGCACCGGCGCGGCCTCGATCGCACCGGTCGTATGATCGACCGTCCGGCCGAGATAAAACGCGCCCATTTTTTCATAAGGCGATGGGTCGACGACTTGCGGATCTTGATACGCCAATATGCCTTCCTTTCCCCAATGATCCGGCACGGGCCCTGCCCGTACGGCAGGGCGCCAAAAACCACATATGGCGGCCGTTCGGCAAGCGGTGATGCGCGTCGTGCAAGGCGCCGCCGCGATGGGCCACGCCGGCGATGTCCTCGAAGCCTGCGCGCGGCTTACGCATCGGAAATTCCTATCAAAAACCTCCATTCATTCGATTGGCGTGCGCCATGTTCAATCCTTACTTATGGGACCGGTACGGCGTGATCCTGCGCCGCCGGCCATGGAATGAAAGGCTGCTGATGAACCCCAATACGCTTCTTAGTCAGTTCTTGGGTCCGGACACACGCGCCGCCGCGGGCGGAAAGCTGCAAACCGCGACTAACGCGTTGTCGTCTCCACATGCGAAAGTCGCGTTGGGTGGCGTCGCTGCGGGCGGCTTGCTCGGTCTTCTGGTTGGTAGCAAGAAGGCACGCAAGACCGCGGGCAAGCTGGCGGGCGGTGTAGTCGGGTATGGCGGCGCGGCGGCTCTTGGCGCGCTAGCTCATCGAGCCTACCAGAAATGGCAGGATCAAAAAGCGAAGCCTGCTGCGGCGGCTTCAGGGCACCCGGGCCCCCATCCGGTGCCCACCGCTGTACACGCAACGAGCGCGTCGGCGCCGGCGCCCGGCGCGTTCGATCCACACAAGATTGTCGGCGCTGACGGGCGCCCCTTCGCCCTCACGCTGGTTCGGGCCATGATTGCCGCGGCGAATGCCGATGGCCACATCTGCGAAGAAGAACGCAAGACCATACTGTCGCATCTCAGCACTCTTCAACTCGATGACGGCGATAAGGCTTTCGTATTCGAGGCACTCATGAGTCCGTTAACGGTCGGCGAAATCGCTGACCTCGCTAACGGTGCGGAACAGGCCACGGAAATATACCTGGCGTCCCGCTTGGCGATAGACCCGGATGACCCCTCCGAACGTCGGTATCTCGACGACCTTGCGCGGCACCTCGTCCTGCCCCCTGACTTGGTGACCGAACTCGAGATGCAAATCCGGTCGCAAGAGCCGCTCGCGGCTTGAGCATCGCCCCGCACCCAACGTCGCCATAGAAGCGACGATCGCTCCACATTCGCGTGTCTCCGAGGCCCTAGCCTCGGAGACACAACCTTCCTGCTCGGCTAAGCGAGCCGGCCGGAGCATGCGGGCATCGGATATACTTTAGTCTTTGAAGCCGTGTTTGAGTTTGCGCCTGATCCGGGCGAGCACCGATCCTGCGGATTCGGTTTCGAGCGCATCAGTCAGCATCCGTAACGCTTCCGCCTGAAATTCAGGGTGCTGGCGCGCCAGCTCGTGAAAACCACTATAGGCCCAGGCTCTGACGAATTTTACTTCGTCAGCTAAACATCTGCGCAAGAATTTCTCGACGAATTCGACTCGGTTTTCGGAGACGGGCACGTGTTCCATGCATTGAAGGATGTGGAGCATTGCTTCCCATTGGGTCAAGGCGTCGAGCTTGGTGTAGATTGCGGTCGCTTGAGCCGCGTCCAGCGCCCGCCCTCCTTCGTCGAAATAGTGTTTGAGCAGCCAGGTCGCACCGATTTGCGTCGTTTCATCGGCGATAAGCGCGATTGCGCTGGCGAGAAAGTCGGCATGTCCGCCGTGGTCCTTATAAACCCGCGCGATCGCGTCTTTGGACTTACCGTCCCACCGATCGATGTCCGCTTTGAGGGTGGCGTGTGGCATTGGATAGCCTTGTGTTGGGAGGGCCGTCTTGCCGTCTGCAGAATGGTCTTAGGATAGTCGAATGACCCAAGCAACACGCCTGTCTTTGGGCGTCCTAATGTAAAACCCCCGACTCCTGTACGAAGAATGTTGCGGACTTTAGGAGCTCATCGGTGGGTTCGGTAGACGCTTGATTTCAAATAGGTCCTGTTCGCGCCGTCTGCTATGGTTTTCGGATGCTACGTATCCTCATTTTCCTCTTGCTGATGGCGACCCCGGCGCTTGCCTGGGAGGCCCGTACGGGGCCGGTCTGTCAACTCGTCCATGAAGGCGAGACCGCGCGCGTTCTGGTTACCTACGATCCGGCCATTTCGGAATATGCCATCGCGATTACCCCTGAGGACCACTGGGCTCCGGGACCGACCTTTTCCATTCGCTTCGACAGTCCGCGCGGCCTCACGATCGCCACGGACCGGCATATGATCGGTGACGATGGCGCAACCTTGACCGTGACGGACCGAGGTTTCGGTAATGTGCTGAACGGGATTGAGTTCAACGAGACCGCCACGGCGCAGCTTGGCGCGCGCGCCGTCGTCATCGCGCTCGACGGTGCGGGCCCGGCCGTGCGCACTTTCCGCGCCTGCACAGCCGCTGAAAGCACTTGAGCGGCGCTTTATGGCCGGGGATGGTAATTCCAACCCGGTGACCGATCGGCCGCTCTGGCTGTCCTTACGGCACACCACGTGCGCCGGTGTGCCAGGGTTTCCGGCCTGACCCACGCAAATCGACGGTATTCAAGCGATCAGAGAGGTCGTAAACCTTACTTGAGATGAGGGCAGGGCAATCGCGTACGCCAACCAGATGTTGGCGATCGTGGCGCGAACGATCCGGCCGACGGAGAAGCGAACAGCGGGCGAGGCAGGACAATGCGGAAAAACAAGATCAAGCAAATGTGGCGCGAGGGGAAATGCGTGACCTTGGGGTGGCTGTCGGTCGCGCACACGTTCAGCGCCGAAATGATGGCCCGGCAAGGCTTCGATGCGTTGTGCATCGATCTGCAGCACGGCACCGGGGAATTGCCCAACGTGTTGCCGATGCTGCAAGCCGTCTCGCAGACCGATACGGTGCCGATCGTGCGCGTCGCGTGGAACGATCCGGCGACCATCATGCGGGCGCTGGACCTTGGCGCCTACGGCATCATTGTGCCGCTGGTCAACACGGCGGAAGAAGCGGCGCGCGCCGTCGCCGCCTGCCGCTACCCGCCGGTCGGCATGCGCTCCGCCGGGCCGGTGCGCGCGATGCACTATGGCGGCGCCAACTATTTCGACGAAGCGAACGACGAGATCGTCGTGATGGCGATGGTCGAGACCAAGGAGGGTCTGGCCAATCTCGACGCCATCTGCGCGACGCCCGGGCTCGACGCGGTCTATATCGGCCCGAGCGATCTCTC
>JANQOH010000447.1 GCA_028289725.1 Alphaproteobacteria bacterium | reverse complement strand
CGGCAATATGGCTGGCTCCGGCATCTCCTGGATATTCTCGATCACGCCTCGGGCCCCGAGGAGTTTCTGGAACATACCAAGCTCGAAATGTTCGCCGATCAGGCGTTTTGCTTTACGCCGAAAGGCGAGCTGATCAGTCTGCCAAACGGGGCGACGGCGGTCGATTTCGCCTATGCCGTGCATTCCGACATTGGCGATACGTGCGTCGGTGTGAAGATTAACGGTCGACTTGCCCCGTTGCGCACTATTTTGAAGAACGGCGACCAGGTTGAAATTCTCCGCTCCAGCGTTCCGGCGCCGGATCCAAATTGGGAGAGCTTCGTGGTCACCGGGAAGGCGCGGGCCCGTATTAGGCGGTTCGTGCGCCAAAGTGAGACCGCCGAATATGCTGGTCTCGGGCGCGCTATTTTGGAAAAAACATTTGCCAATCGAAATCAATTGTTCGGCGATCAGCAGGTAAAACCAGCCATCGAAAAATACGGCCATCGCCGACCGTCGGAACTGTATGCGGCGGTGGGACGGGGCGAAATCGATCCGGACGGTGTTCTTGGCGCGGTCAGGCCCGACCTCGCCGTCGACGCGCAGAAGGTCGTGCCCCTGGCGCGTAGCCGGGCCTCGGACGGCGCTGTGCCGATCAAGGGGCTGACGCCTGGCATGGCGGTGCATATGGCGGAATGCTGCTACCCGCTGCCCGGTGATCGCATCGTGGGTCTCGTGACGGAAGGCAAAGGCGTGACCGTCCACACCATTGATTGCGAGGTCTTGGAGAGCTTTTCAAGCGTTCCAGAGAGATGGCTCGATGTCTCGTGGCAGACCGAAATTGCGGCGCAAGAGCTTCACACCGGCCGGATCGTAACCGTGATCGACAATGTGCCTGGCAGCCTGAATGCCTTGACGGAGGTAATCGCGCGCAGCCGCGGCAACATCACTAATTTGAAGATCAATTATCGATCGCCGGAGTTCTTTGAATTGGTCGTTGACGTTGAAGTGCAGGACGTCCGCCATTTGACCAATATCGTCGCCGCCTTACGGGCCAACCCAGCGATATATCAAGTGGAACGCGCGCGTGGCTGAAACCGGCGCGATGGCGCGTGACCAAGTTCTTGATGAATTTCGCGCCGCGGGCGCGCTGCTCGAAGGCCACTTCATTTTAACGTCGGGCCTACACAGCCCGGTTTATCTCCAATGCGCGCGGGTCATGATGAGCGCGGCGCGGGGCGAAACACTTTGTCGAGCACTCGCAAACGCCGTCCGTGCCCGTTTCACCGACACCAAAATCGACCTGGTCGTATCGCCCGCTATGGGCGGTGTCGTGGTTGGTTACGAAATGGGCCGCCAGTTAGGCTTGGACGCGGTTTTCGTCGAACGCGTTGATGGGACCTTCGCGCTGCGGCGCGGCTTCGAGATCGAGAAGGGCGCGCGCGTCTTGGTCGTCGAAGATGTGGTGACGACGGGCAAATCGAGCCGTGAGTGCATTGCCTGCGTGACGGACTTGGGCGCCGAGGTGGTGGGCGAAGCCTCGCTCATCGACCGCAGCAATGGAACGGTGGATCTTGGCGTTCGGCTGGTTTCCTTGGCTGCGATCGAGGCGCCGGCCTATCCGGCGGACCAATTGCCGCCCGCACTCGCGGAAATTCCAGCGGTCAAGCCGGGCAGCCGGCACATCGCATAGGTCGGGCAAGAAGAGCATGTTCCGACGGCGTGATCCCAGACCCAAGCTAGCGCGATTTGGCCATTTTCTTTGGCCGCGCACCGGGTGGCGTCGCGCTGGCGCCTATTTTGGCCACCGCGTGCGCCGGTTGCCTGGGTCGCCGTACAGCATTGCCGCAGGGTTTGCCTGCGGTGCGGCCGTGTCGTTTACGCCCCTGCTTGGAGCCCATTTCCTTTTGGCCACATTGGCTGCTTGGTTGATGGGCGGCAATTTGATCGCATCGGCGCTGGGCACCGTCGTCGGCAATCCGTGGACTTTTCCCATTATCTGGATCGCGAGCTACCGGCTCGGTTCTTGGGTCCTGGGCACAAATGGGAGCGAAGCGCTGCCGGACGGGCTCACCATGGCCTTTATTCGGGATAATCCTGAGGCCGTATTCTTACCGATGATGGCCGGTGGCCTACCGATGGCCATAATCGCTTGGTTTGTTTCGTTCTGGGTTGTTCGCCGCGCCGTCGCGCGCTATCAGCAACTGCGGTTGTCGCGGATTCGGCGCCGAGCTGAAAAGCGCATGAGCGAGCAAATCGGTCAGGTCGCCGCCGCACCACCGCTGGAAAGGCGATCGAACCAAGGATGAGCGGCCATGACTGGCTATCTGCGACTGGGCGTAAACATTGATCATGTGGCAACCATTCGAAACGCGCGCGGCGGTCTTCACCCCGACCCCGTACGGGCGGCGCGCCTAGCCGCGGAATCCGGTGCCGACGGCATCACCGCACATTTGCGGGAAGACCGGCGTCACATCTCCGATGACGATATCCGGCGACTAAAATCGGACATCGCGCTGCCGTTGAATTTGGAGATGGCCGCGACCGAGGAAATGATCGAGATCGCCCTGGCCACCCAGCCGGACCATGTTTGCCTGGTGCCTGAGAAACGGGCGGAACTCACCACCGAAGGTGGGCTCGATGTGGCGGCCCAACACAATCTGCTCGCGCCGGTCATTCGGCGCCTGTGCGATGCCGGCATACGGGTCTCTCTCTTCATCGATCCCGACCGCGTGCAAGTAGCGGTGGCCGAGGCACTTGGCGCCGATTGCGTCGAGCTCCACACGGGAACCTATTGCGAAGTCTCGGACGCCGGACGCGATAGCCAGCTCGCGCGGCTTAAGGACGCCGCGACCGAAGCGGTCGGCCGGTCGCTCGAGTGCCATGCCGGGCACGGCCTCAGCTTCGATACAGTGGCGCCGGTGGCGGCTATTCCGGAGCTGACCGAACTCAACATCGGTCATTTCTTGGTCGGCGAAGCGATTTTCGGCGGTCTTGACAGCAGCATTCGCCGGATGCGGGCTTTGATGGATAACGCGCGCGCCGACGCCAGCGGCCAACGCAGCGCGTGATTATCGGCATCGGCCACGATGTTTGCGACGCGACGCGGATCGCGCGCACGCTTGAACGGTTTGGCGAGCGTTTTACGCAGCGGGCCTTCACGGATATCGAGCGAGCGAAATGCGACCGGCGGGAAAAACGGGCGGATTCCTATGCGCGTCGCTTTGCCGCAAAGGAAGCCTGTTCGAAAGCGCTCGGCACCGGCTTTCGGCGCGGCGTGCATCTGAAAACAATTGGTGTCGTGAACTTGCCGGGCGGTAAGCCGACTCTTGAATTGACCGGCGGCGCGCTGGTGCGATTGAACGAACTCACGCCCGCCGGCATGTGGGCCCGGATCGATGTATCGCTGACCGATGATCGGGACTTGGCCTATGCGATCGTCCTGATAACCGCGGTCCCGGCAGCCTTGGGGCAGGGCCTCGCCTAGACCGCCGCATTGGCCAAGGAACGCCGCCGGGCGGATAATTCACGTTGCATCGGCGCACGAGCGCCGTAAAGTGCCGCGACTTTGTGGGGATAGGCAAGTGGGAGCCCGTTTTGACGCAAAATGGTTCGACGCCGGGTGGGCGTGGCAAGGCCGGTAAATCGGCCAACCGCCGCGACGAACAGAGTTGGCTTGCGGGTTGGTTTGAAACGTTCAAGACGGTGGCGTACGCCATCATTTTGGCGATTATCGTCAGAACATTCGCCTATGAACCCTTCCACATCCCGTCCGGATCCATGATTCCCACCCTTTTGGTGGGCGACTATTTGTTCGTTTCAAAATTCTCTTACGGCTACAGCAAGTACTCCTTTCCGTTCATCAACCCGGATTTCGATGGGCGGGTTTGGGGCAGCGAACCCGAACGCGGCGATGTGGTGGTCTTCAAACTGCCGAAAGACAACAAGACCGATTACATCAAACGATTGGTTGGGTTGCCGGGCGACCGCATCCAAGTGATCTCAGGTGTCCTGCACATCAACGACGAACCCGTCGAGCTCGAGCAGTTGGATCCTTACCCCTACGACGACCGGATTGGCGGCACGGTCCCGACCCGTCATTATTTGGAGACGTTCACAAACGGAAACAGCCACCAAATTATTGATCAAGGTTATGGGCGTCCGCTCGACAACACCGAGGTCTATACCGTGCCGGACCGGCACTACTTCTTCATGGGCGACAACCGGGATGGGTCACTGGACAGCCGTGTGTTGTCCGAGGTCGGCTTCGTCCCCGAGGAAAACTTGGTCGGTCGCGCCGAGATATTGTTCTACTCCACCGACGGCAGCGCCGAGCTGTGGGAAGTCTGGAAATGGCCCTTTGCCATGCGGTTCTCGCGCTTCGGCAACCTACTGTGACCGATCCGGGCGCAATGCCTGCGCCTGAGATCGAATCCAAACTTGGAATATCCTGTACCAATCCGGCTCTTCTGCGGCGCGCGCTGACGCACAGGAGCCTGACCGGCGGCCACGTTGGGGCGCGAGACGATAACCAACGTTTGGAATGGCTTGGTGACCGGGTTCTCGGTTTAGTGGTCGCACGCGCCTTGTTCGATGCGCATCCTACAGAGGACGAGGGCGAATTGGCCCGGCGGTTCGCGGCATTGGTCAGCGCCGAGGCGTTGTCCGAGGTCGCCCGGGCGCTCGATCTCGGGCGATTTCTATTGCTGGCGCCCGGCGAGGAAGCCATTGGCGGCAGAGAGAACCCAGCAAATTTGGCCGATGCGTGCGAGGCCCTAATCGGCGCGGTCTACTTGGACCGCGGGATGGCGGCGGCCCAAGATTTTATCGAACGACAGTGGGCGCCATTGTTTTCCGGACAAGTTGTACCGCCGACAGATCCGAAAACGGCGCTTCAAGAATGGAGCCAAGCGCGCGGGCACGGTCTGCCCATTTACCGACATCTCGGAAGCGAAGGTCCAGACCACAAACCGCGCTTCAAAGTCACAGTCGAAATACCTGGATGTGGTTCCGCGAACGGTGAAGGCAGCGGAAAGCGCGAAGCCGAAAGGATTGCGGCTCAGCGATTGCTTGTGACTTTGGAGCGGCCGGATGAGTGAGCGGCAAAGCCAAGACGGCGCCGCGAGGCGCTGTGGATTCGTGGCGCTTCTCGGCGCGCCGAACGCCGGCAAATCGACACTGCTCAACCGTATGGTGGGATCCAAGGTATCGATCGTCTCACCAAAGGTACAGACCACACGCTCCCGCGTTCTCGGCATCGCGATGGCTGAGGCGGCGCAAATCGTGTTTATCGATACACCCGGCGTATTCGCGCCAAAGAAGCGGTTGGAGCGCGCAATGGTGTCGGCGGCATGGGGCGGAGCACAGGATGCGGATCGCGTGGTCGTCCTGGTGGACGCGCGGCGCGGCATCGACAAAGACACGCAGCTGATCATCGATCGCCTTCGGCACGACAATCGGCAAGCGGTTTTGGCGCTCAATAAGATAGACCTGGTTAAACGCGACTCCTTGCTCGGCTTGACCGCGCAGTGCGCGAAAGAGACGCTCGAAAATGGCAAAGATCTGTTCTCCGACACGTTCATGATTTCAGCGCTGAGCGGCGATGGTGTGGATGCTTTACGCGCCTTCCTGGTGGATTGCATGCCGGAAGGGCCATGGTTGTATCCCGAGGATCAGAGCGCCGACATGCCATTGCGTCTCCTTGCGGCGGAGATCACGCGGGAGAAGGTGTTTCTTCAGCTATCGCAGGAACTACCCTACGCCGCCGCCGTGGAAACCGAAGCGTGGACGGAACGGGACGACGGCAGCGTGCGGATCGACCAAATCGTGTATGTCCGGCGCGACAGCCAGAAAATGATCGTCCTCGGCAAGGCCGGGCGGCGGATCAAAGCAATCGGCAGTGCCGCCCGAACCGAATTGGAGGCCTTGCTCGACCGGCGCGTGCATCTTTTCCTGCACGTCAAAGTGCGCGAGGGTTGGCAGGATGACCCGGAGCGCTACCGTGATCTGGGCCTCGATTACAACGTTTGATCCGGTGAAATGGTTGGTCGATGGAATGGCGCGATAGCGCGATCGTCCTATCCGTAAAGCGGCATGGTGAGAGCGCCGTGCTCCTGCACGTCATGACGGAGACGCACGGCCGGCACGCGGGTTTGGTGCCCGGCGGCGCGTCGCGCAAAGTGCGCGGGCTCTATCAGCCGGGCAATGAATTGATGTGCCGCTGGCGTGCCCGGCTCGCCACACAACTCGGAACCTTCACCGCTGAGCTTGTCCGGGCGCGTGCGGCGGCGGTGTTTGATGATGCGAGCCGGTTGGCGGCGTTGAGTTCGGCCTGCGCGGTCGTCGATGCGGTGCTGCTCGAGCGCGAACCGCACGCCGCCATCTTTCACGGCTTGGTCGCGTTTCTGGACACGCTCGCCGAGCCAGACCGACTCGCCACCGATTGGGGGGCTGCCTACGTGGCTTGGGAAATCGGCGTGTTGCGTGAATTGGGATTTGGTTTGGACTTGAGCGTGTGCGCGGTGACGGGGCATACCGACAATCTCTGTTGGGTGTCGCCGAAAACGGGGCGCGCGGTGTCTGCATCGGCGGGCGAGCCATACCGAGACAAACTGCTTCGTTTGCCGAGTTTCTTGATTGCCAGCGGCGATGTGGATCGGGCCGCGATTTTCGACGGCCTTAAGTTGACGGGTCATTTTCTAGCCCGGCATGGCGTTCATCGTGACGATCGAGAGTTGCCGGCGGCACGCGATCGGCTGGTCGCCAAATTTGCCAACGGCACCCCCATATCTGGTGGTTGACGCGAAATAGCTATGCTAATTAAACGAAATGTCACGAAAATCAGACGCCGCTGAAATCATCCCGGTTCCGCTCGCCGAAAGCTTAAGCGAGCGATACCTGTCCTATGCCTTGTCGACCATCATGGCGCGGTCGCTGCCGGACGTGCGCGACGGCTTGAAACCGGTTCACCGGCGCCTTCTGTACGCCATGCGCCAACTCCGGCTAGACCCGCGATCCGGTTTCAAGAAATGCGCGCGCGTGGTCGGGGACGTCATCGGCAAATATCACCCGCACGGTGAAGCGGCTGTCTACGACGCCATGGTCCGGCTCGCACAGGATTTCGCTGTGCGCTATCCGCTCGTCGATGGCCAAGGCAATTTCGGCAATGTCGACGGCGACGGCGCGGCGGCCATGCGCTACACAGAAGCGCGGTTGACCGAGGTGGCTGAGGCCTTGTTGGAAGGGATCGACCAAGACACGGTCGATTTCCGCGACACGTACGATGGTGAAGAATCCGAGCCGGTCGTGCTGCCGGCGGCGTTTCCGAATTTGCTTGCTAACGGCGCAAGCGGCATCGCGGTTGGTATGGCGACGTCAATTCCGCCGCACAATGCGCATGAGCTGTGCGACGCCGCGTTGCACTTGATCAAGAAGCCGAATGCGCGGATTGAGACGCTGGTCGAGATGGTGCCCGGGCCGGACCTGCCGACCGGCGGCATCTTGGTCGAGTCCCGGGAAGCCGTGATCGAGGCCTACCGGACCGGCCGTGGCGCCTTTCGGGTTAGGGCAAAATGGCAAGTCGAGAAGATCGGCCACGGCCAGTATCAGATCGTGGTCACCGAGCTGCCGTATCAAGTCCCGAAAGCACGCTTGATCGAAAAAGTCGCGGATTTGATGGCGGCGAAGAAGGTCCCGTGGCTCGCCGATATCGTCGATGAATCGGCCGAAGATATTCGCATTGTTTTGGTGCCGCGTTCGCGGAGCGTTAAAGCCGAAGCTCTAATGGAGTCGCTGTTTCGCGTGTCCGAGTTCGAAGTTCGGGTGCCGTTGAATTTGAATGTCCTCGACGCGGACAATACGCCGCGCGTGATGTCGTTGCGCGATGCGTTGCAGGCGTTCCTCGACCATCGCCGCGAGGTGCTGCTACGCCGCAGCAAATATCGGCTCGATCAGATCGAGCGCAGGCTCGAGATTCTCAACGGATATTTGGTCGCGTACCTCAACATTGATGAGGTGATCCGGATCATCCGCGAGGAGGATGAACCGAAATCCGTGATGATGAAGCGCTGGGACCTGACCGATGTTCAGGCCGAAGCGATCCTCAACATGCGGCTGCGCAATCTGCGCAAACTCGAGGAAATCGAGATTCACAGCGAACTGTCGGATCTGACCGATGAGCGGAAAACCCTCAAGGCGCTGTTGAAGAACGAGAAGGCTCAGTGGCAGCGGATTTCGGAGGAGATTAGGGACGTCCGTACCCGCTTCGGCAAAGAGACCGAACTTGGTGCGCGGCGCACCGAAATTGGCGAGGCGCCCACGGCCGAGATCGTGCCGCTCGAAGCGATGGTGGAGCGCGAGCCGGTCACCGTGATTTGTTCCGAAAAAGGCTGGATTCGCGCGGCACGCGGCCACCTTGCGGATGACGCGGAGGTTAAATTCAAAGAGGGGGACCGCCTCCGCTGGCGGCTTCACGCCCAATCGACGGACAAGCTTTTGGTGTTCGCGACCAATGGCCGTTTCTACACGATCACCTGCGATCGTTTGCCGGGGGGACGCGGCTTCGGCGAACCCTTGCGCCTGATGATCGAGCTCGGCAATGAACACGATTTGGTCGCGCTGATGGTCTACCGACCGAAACAAAGATTGTTGGTCGCGGCGACGGACGGGCGCGGTTTCTTGGTGGATACCGACGAAGTCACGGCCCAAAAACGCGGCGGCAAGCAGGTCCTGAATGTCGCCGCCGGCGTCGAAGCCGTGGTGTGTGTCCCCGGTGAAGGCGACCGCGTCGCGGTGGTCGGCGACAATCACAAATTGCTTGTGTTCAACGCCGACGAATTACCGGTGATGACCCGGGGCCGCGGCGTCATGCTCCAAAAATACAAAGATGGCGGGCTCTCTGACGCCCGCGTTTTCGCGATTGAGGACGGAGTCAGTTGTCGACAGGGGTCGCGTGTTCGCACCTTTACGCGCGACGAGTTGGAGGATTGGGTCGGCAAGCGCGGAAACGCTGGACGGCTTGCCCCGAAAGGCTTCTCTAAACAGAATCGCTTTCTATAGGAGGAGTTTCAGTCGGGTTTGCGGTGCGTTTCGATGAGGTCCTCGACCGCGCGTCGAAACGCGTCGCGGTCGATGATCGTGTCCATGTTTTCCAGAAGCACAGTGAGCACGTAGTTGTTGCCTAGGCAACTTTCGTCCGCGAGTTCCCGTAGATTGGCATAAGCTTCGGTCGTCATGGCGACGCCGAATCTTTTTGGCAATGGTTTGTGATGGCGCGGGCGATCGGCCACGCGAATCTCTATTCGGCGGCGAGCTTCGCCGACCGCTCTGCGAGCGGTATCTGCGGCAGGCCGAGACGCGCCTGCATCCGACGGGCGACAACCGCGACAATTTGGTCGATATGGGGATCGCTGAAGTCGTCCCACCCGAGGCTTCGAAGAACGACCGAATAGTTCTTGCAAAAGGTCAGGAAATCACCGACCAGCGCTTCGGTGACGATTCCCTGGCGATCAGGGTCGGTCTCACCAGTCGCCGCGGTCACCAAGCGGCGCAGTATTTTGTGTGCGGGCAAGAAGACCGTTTCATACAGCGGCGCCTCTGGCTCGGGCAAACTGCCCATGGCCCGCGTCAGAATCGTCACCCACCAGGTTTCCCGGTTCACGGGCAGCGCGGCGCGGAGAAATGATTCGGCGAACAAAGCCGTAGCGGTGGCCAGCGCCTCCTTGTCACCGTGGGCTTCGTCGATCGATCGGTCCAAATGCTCAAAAACCGCCCAGGTGCGCTCGCGGCATTCTTCCACCACGTGATCAATAACGGCGGCCTGCAGTCCATCTTTGCCGCCGAAATAATAGGCAATTGCTGCCAGATTGACCCCGGCGGCCTTGGTCAGCTCGCGCGTCGAGGCCGCGTCATAGCCGCGTTCCGCGTAAATAATTCCGGCGGTGTGGAGAAGGCGCTCCCGACAACAGGTGGGATCGCTGCATAAAGTCTTGAGGGCGGCGTCGACGCTTTGGCTCATAGGCCTCTGCTCATGGCTGTCCGAAGCCGCGACTATACCTAAACGTCTGAGGCGTGAAAACTATCCATTGCGCTGAAATTGAGCAGAAATCTGCTTTTGAGAAAACGTGCCGCCCCCCCGCTGGGAAGACGGAGGGGCGGCGGACGATCCCGGCTCGCGGTGTGCAGGTGCTGGGGATGCTGCGGACCGGAGATCGCATCGACTTCGTTAGTGACCGCGCGAGCGGGGAGTCCGTTCGGCCCCAACGAAGTTCCGTGTCCGGCGGATTCGCCGGCGAAACCTATAATTCTACGAGGCCCTCCTTGCGGCTTGGGCGCACCCTGCGTCGGCATACAGAGCGCCGGGTTTTGCTGGTGTTGACCTGGTGAAACATCTCGTCTCTTTCGGTTCTGTCGGCGGCGCGTCCTCTGTGCCGCCTTGGTGTCTGTCTGCTGAAACGGTTATGCCAGGGCCGCGGTCACGGGGCTGTGAAGGGTCTCACCGAGGCCCGATGATCTTTTTCACAACGTCAAAGAATCTTGTTCACATCGTCGCGTGAGTGGAGCAAAAAATCACGTGATATCAAATAGTTATGCGCCCAAGTGGACTGTGGGCGCCCGACAAAAAAATCGTTCTTTGAGCGAAATTTTTTTGTATTGGAGCCGGCAATTCGATGTGCCCGGCGGGAAACGCTTGGTCTTGGCTTGGGAATTCTCTAACTTCGGCGGCGAGCGCCGTTCACTTCAACCTGACCGAATAATGGCACGGTTGAGGCGAGGCGGGGCTCAGGGGGACATAGCCGGTGGGCACGCCGGTGGTGGTTAAGGGATGCGGGGGATTCTGCGGATGGCCCTTAAGCAATGACTTTTCTGCTCGGGTTGGCGCGCGTCATTGACGCCTTCAACGACCGGCTGGGCCGCGCGATTTCGTGGTTCACTTTGGTGATGGTCGTCGTGACGGTGGTCATCGTCGTGCTGCGCTACGGCTTTAACATCGGCTTCATTTGGATGCAGGAATCGGTGCGCTTCATGCACTCATTCGTGTTCCTGCTCTGCGCCGCCTATACGTTGCTCCACAACGAACATGTTCGGGTCGATGTCTTCTATCTGAAGATGGGCGAACGGGCGAAGGCGTGGGTCGATATCTTCGGGACAATCGCGTTCCTGATTCCGGTCAGCGCGGTCATCATCTATTTCTCGCTCGACTATGTGCTGAATAGTTGGCAGCAGCTCGAAGGTTCGTTGGAGGAACGCGGACTGCACTTTGTCTACATCCTCAAGACCTGCATCTGGATCTTTGCGGGCACGATGATTCTGCAGGGCATTTCGCTGATTATTCATTCCGTCGCAACCCTCCGCGGTATCGAACACAAACCGCCGGAAGAGCACGAGCACGCGCTTTAGCCGGGGAGGGGCGGCGTGACCTACGAACTCTACATCATCGCGATGATCCTCACTTTGTGTGGGGCGCTGCTACTCGGTTTTCCGGTTGCCTATACCTTATCCGGTGTGGCGTTGCTCTTTGCATTCCTGGGCGCGTCGTTCGGCGTCTTCGACATGGTGTTCGTCCAGGCGCTGCCGAACCGGATCTACGGCATCATGACCAACGATCTTCTGATCGCCGTGCCGTTGTTCGTGTTCATGGGCGTCATGCTCGAACGTTCGAAGCTCGCCGAGGCGCTGCTCGACACCATGGCGCTTGTTTTGAGTGGCGTGCGCGGCGGCCTCGGCATTGCGGTTAGCGTTGTCGGTGCTTTGCTCGCCGCGTCGACAGGTATTGTCGGGGCGACGGTGGTGACAATGGGGCTGCTGTCGCTCCCGACCATGCTCAAGCGCGGATACGCCGCGCCAATCTCCTGCGGATCGATTTGCGCCGCTGGCACGTTGGGCCAGATCATTCCGCCTTCAATCGTGCTGATCTTGCTTGGCGACCAGATTTCAGCGGCCTATCAGCAAGCGCAACTCGCGGCGGGGAACTTCGCGCCCGAACCGGTCAGCGTCGCTGATTTGTTCGTTGGTGCGCTGATTCCGGGTTTCGCCTTGGTTGGGCTCTACATTCTTTGGCAATTCATCTATGCGACGATCTACCCGGAACGCATGCCCTCGGTTCCCGCGGAGGAGCGCGCGGCCATTCCACCCGCCGAAATGACAGGACGCGTGCTGAAGGTCTTATTGCCTCCCCTGTTGCTGATCGTGCTGGTCCTTGGCTCGATCTTGGTTGGTTTGGCGACACCGACCGAAGCCGCTGGCGTCGGTGCCATGGGCGCCTTAGTCCTCGCCGCGTTCCGCAAGCAGTTGACGCGCGAAAATCTGATCGACGTCATGCGCTCGACCGCCAAGGTCTCGGCCATGGTGTTCGTGATCCTGATTGGCGCGCAATTGTTCAGCCTTGTGTTCCGCGGTTTTGAGGGCGATGAAATCGTTGCGGAGTTCCTGCTAAATCTGCCGGGCGGTGTTTTCGGCGCCATGTTGCTCACCATGGTGCTGATGTTCGTCCTCGGCTTCTTCCTCGACTTCATTGAAATCGTCTTCGTCGTGGTGCCAATCGTCGGGCCCGCGATTTTGATGTATGAGGGGATCAGTCCGGTCTGGTTCGCGATCATGATCGCCGTCAACATCCAGGCGTCGTATCTGACGCCGCCGTTCGGTTTCGCGCTGTTCTATTTGCGCGGCGTGGCGCCCGACAGCGTCAAGACAACCGACATCTATCGCGGCGTCGCACCGTTCGTCGTGTTGCAACTCTTGATGCTGGTCATCATTGCCGCCATTCCCGAAATGGCGACCTGGCTCCCCAAAGTGTTCTACGGTTAGCGGGTCAGGCCGGCTGTCCGGCCAGCGCTGTCGCGGCGTCAAGAACATGGTGGTTTAAGTTGTCCGCGATCGTTCGAACGTCGGCACGCAATTGATCGAGACTAATGTCACGACCCACCTCAATCGCCGGTTCCAGCTTGTAGAGGGTATCCGGATTGTCCGGTTCGGCGACGGCGATCACCACGTGCCAACCCGCGTTGAGTCGTTTTTGGATTGCCAGTTTTTCGATGCCTTCTGACAAAAGGCGCGCCTGAACGACGGACTCGCAATAGAACCAAACGCTGGGTACTCGGTGCAGCTTGCCGGTGTTGTCGTTGTGGCCTTCGCACGACCAACATGGTGTGAATGAGCGGAGACGTTTCAGTTCGTATACTAACGGCACGATATGGTGCTCAACCGGAAACGCGTCAGGCTCGCTGGATAGCGCACGCGACGCTAGTTCGCAGTCAGGCGTGCACTCGCAACGGCACGCCACCGATCCACATTTCTGACACTTTACGGTGCAATGTGCGCCGCACACGCGACCGGTGTCATTTTTGCTCGCGACGACAGTCCGCGCCTCCGTTCGGGCAGTGTTCGTTATGGCGGGAGTCGATGGCCGTCTAAAGAGACGCATATTTCGGTAACCCAATTCTATGCACGAGGTGGCACGGCTCTCCGGAACCAATTCCACGCTTAGAATCTAGGATTTCCGGGAATTTCGGCGAGTCTGCCAACCTGGCCAACGGCTTCGTTCTACCTGAGATAGCGCACACTGATTGGGTATCCCCTCAACGCTGTGCGTCGATAGTAACTTGCGTGCAAGACGGTCCCATTGAACAAAACCGCGATCTCGCCCGTACCTTGGGGCCCGTCCCAGCGGTGTTCGAATAATATATTGCCGATAAGGCTATCTAGGTCTTCGTCCTCAAATATGTTGTAGAAGCCGCGCCATGCCAGGCTTTCAGCGGCCTGGCCGGTTTCCTTGGCATGTTGCAAGTGGGCGACGATGTTTGCGCAGTGAACGGTCGATGACTCGCGTGGCGCAGCCTGAACAGGGTCAAAAGGATCACGATAGAACAGCGATGTCTGGGTCGGCTGATTGCGTCCGCGATCGAAATGAAATTGCAAGTGCGGAAATATGTTTGTTTGGTCGGCTTTGCGATCACGTTCGGGCAAATACGCATTCGTGATCACGACCGGCCCGAAGCGCTGAATGAGCGTTCGGATGTTCTCATCCAGGTTTAGGTCGGAATCGTGAACCTGTAGTTCAGTCGCAGCGTCGAAAGTACAGAACAAACCAAAGTCGCGAAATGGCCGGGCAACCTCGGTAGCGTTGCATATCTGTTCTAATCCGGCGAGTGCAAGGTCGGCATAGTGTCGCGCAACATTCTCTGCATAGTGGGGAATGGCTACTCTTGCCTGAAACGTGCGTCCGCCGACGCGGCCTTCGACACTTTCGGTCGGTTTTGCTTCAAGCGCGGCAAGCGCCTTGTCGCCAAGGACAAGGTGGGTCTTGGAAACGCTTTGGATCAGCACAGCCATGCCCCGGTGTTATCCATTTTGGCCGCGTGAACCCCGACCACTGCCGTGGCCATCCAGTCATCGAAGCCGGGATCGAGGGGTCTGCGTCAACCTTACGCCAGACTCCATTTATCGGAAGTTGGGCGTCTGGCAATAGGGCGTTGGCGCTTTCCCTTTCTGGTTGCAGGCGCCTAAGCGTTAGCAAGACCGCGATTGTTCATGTAGCCCTGTTCGGCGAATGGGGCGCGGTCGATCGCTTCCTGTCGGAACTTCCACCAACTGTCGAAGATGCGTTTGCCCAGATCGTCGACGTCTGCGGTTTCGTGCAGGACATCCACCGCGGCGCCGTAGGCGGCTTTCACCACATCGTCGGGGAAACTGCCGATCGAAACGCCATGTTCACCGGTCAGGGTTGCTTGTGCGGCGCTATTGCCGGCCGTGAACTCGCTCAGCATATATCCGTTTTCGGCCATGCACGCGTTTTCGACAGCCGCCTGCAAGTCGCTCGGCAGCTCCTCGAACTTGTCCTTCGACACCATGACTTCGAGAGCCGAACTCGGCTCGTGGAAGCCTGGGCCGTAATAGTATTTGGCGATCTTGTAGAAACCGAAGGCGAGATCGTTCCAAGGGCCGACCCATTCGGTCGCGTCGATCACGCCGGACTGCAATGCCGGCATGATTTCGCCGCCTGGCATATTGACGGCGGTGCCGCCCAATCGGTTGATGACTTCCGCGCCGAGGCCCGGGATGCGCATTTTCAGTCCTTGAAGGTCGTCGAGGCTGTTGATCTCCTTTTGGAACCAGCCGCCCATCTGAACACCGGTGCCACCAGCAAGAAACGCCTTCAATCCAAACTCAGCATAAAGTTCGTCCCAGAGCGCTTGACCGCCGCCATGGTAGATCCATCCCATGTGCTCCTGTTGGGTCAGGCCGCCCGGAACCGTGCAGAAGAACGGCATGCTTTTGTGCTTGGCTACCCAATAATAAGCGGCGTCGTGCGTCATTTCCGCGATGCCATCGCGCACCGCGTCGAACGCCTCGAACGCGGGGACCAACTCGCCAGCCGCGAACAGTTTTACCTTCAATCGTCCGTCGGTCAGCGCGTCAATGCGATCGGCGATTCGTTGGGCGCCGGTGCCAAGTCCTGGAAAATTCTTCGGCCATGTCGTGACCATCTTCCATTGCACATTGCCTTGCGCGATTGCTGGCGCGGGCAGCGATGATGCAGCGACGGCACCGACGGCCGCGCCCTTGAGGAAACCACGGCGGGACGGGGATTTACGGGTCATATCTTTCTCACTTCCATGACTTGATGACCCGTCGTGAGCTGGGACGACGGGTTGTGAAATTTTCAATCTCGAAAAAGCTAACAGCCGATGCGTTACAGGTCACGCTGGTTGAGGGCGCCTTGCTCGGTAAATGGCGCCAGTGCCGCCGCTTGGGCGCGGAATTTGGACCAGCTCTCATAGATGCGGCGGTTTAAGTCGCCGAGCTCGGCCGTCTCCTCGAGGACCTCCTCGCTAATCGCTCTTAATTTCCGAATTACGTCATCGGGCATCTTTTGCGGTGTTATGCCGTGGTCGCGCACCAGCACTTCGAGCGACGCCGCGTTGCCCGCCGTGAACTCCGACAACATGCGCTGGTTCTCGGACGCGGACGCGTGTTCGACGATTTTCTGCAAGTGCCGCGGCAACTCATCCCAAAGCCGGCGATTGATGATCAACTCCAGACTCGGGCCCGGCTCCTGAAAACCAGGGCCGTAATAGTATTTCGCGACTTTGTGGAAGCCGAAGGCGAGGTCGGTCCAAGGTCCCGCGAATTCCACGGCGTCGACCACGCCCGACTGCATGCTGGTCATGATTTCGCCGCCGGGAATGTTGACCGCCAAGCCGCCCGCACGGTTGATCACCTCGCCCGCCAAGCCGGGAATGCGCATCCGCAACCCGTTCAAGTCGTCGGGGCTGTTGATCTCTTTGTTAAACCATCCGCCCATTTGGGTGCCGGTATTGCCAGCGGGCCAGGCCTTTAGACCGTATTCGCCATAGGTTTCGTCCCAGAGCTCCTGGCCGCCGCCATAGGCCACCCAGGCATTCTGTTCTTGCGCGACTAAGCCGCCCGGCACGACCGCAAAAAATGCGAAGCTCTTGTTCTTGCCGGTCCAATAAGCCGGCGCTGAATGGCCCATCTCGGCGGTGCCTTGGGCGACGGCGTCGAACACCTCCAGCGGCGGAACAAGTTCGCCGGCAGCATAGAGCTTGATGGAGAGCTGGCCTTCGGACATTTCGGTGATGGCGTCGGCGATGCGTTGCGCACCGGTGCCCAGGCCCGGAAAATTCTTGGGCCAAGCCGTGATCATTTTCCAACTCAGCCGATTCTGCGCAATCGCGGGCGCGGCCAAGGTCGATGCGGCGGCGACGCCGCCGGCCGCGAGGATATTGCGGCGGGTGAGCTTGCGAGTCTTCACGATGTCAATTTCCTAAAATATGGCCCTAGACAAGAGCTAAGACGCGATGGCGCGCCGCCGGTTCTGGATAAATCCGAAATCGGACAGGGGCTGATAGTCCATGGCGTGTTTGCGGAACTTGCTCCAACTTTCATAGATTCGTCGGTTGAGATCGCCCTCGTTCGCGGTCTCCGCATTGACCTCCTCAGAGATGCGATAGGCTTCCGCGTAGACCTCGTCCGGGAAAGTCTTGAGCGTTACGCCATGTTCATTGACCAGCGTGGCCAGTGCGTCGGAGCTACGGGCGAAATATTCCGCGGGGACTTTCATGTTGGCTTCATGGCAGGCCGTGCGAACGATCGCTTGGAGGTCGCTCGGCAGCGACTGCCACGTTTGCTCGTTGACCAGGAGTTCGTTGGCCGTACTGCCTTCGTGGAAGCCGGGGCCATAATAGTTCTTGGCGACTTTGTAAAAGCCCATGGTCAGATCGACCCAAGGACCGACCCACTCGGCCGCGTCAATGACGCCGGATTGCAGCGCCGGCATAATTTCACCGGCCGGCATATTGACCGCGGTCGCGCCGAGCCGATTGAGCACCTCGGCCGCCAAGCCTGGAATGCGGATTTTAAGACCTTTGAAGTCGTCGAGTGAGTTGATTTCGCGCTGAAACCAGCCGCCCATCTGGGTGCCGGTGTTGCCGGACAAGAAACCGCGCACGCCAAACTCGCCGTACATTTCGTCCCACAGCTCTTGGCCACCGCCATACATGATCCAGGCATTGTGTTCGATCACGCTCAAACCACCTGGGACGGCGCAGAAAAAGGGAATGCTCTTGTTCTTCGCGACCCAATAATACGGCGCCGCGTGCGCACATTCCGCGGTGCCCTCCCGCACGGCATCGAAAGATTCAAACGCGGGTACCACCTCGCCGGCGGCGAACAATTTGACCACCAACCGGCCTTCGGACATGGCCGTGATATTGTCGGCTAGCTCCTGCGCCGCGGTTCCCGCGCCCGGAAAGTTCTTCGGCCAGGTTGTGACCATTTTCCATTCGCGCAAGCCGGAGGACACGGCCGGTGCCGTGCCCGGATCATCAGGCGTGCCCGGTTCAATAGGTGCCGGCGCACGATTGGACGTTGCGGCGTAAGTTGCCCCGGCGGCAACAACCGCGCCGGTCACGGCGCCTGTCAAGAAATCCCGACGTTTCATCAAGCCCTCCCACGTCGCGGCGGCCGCGCCGCCTGGCGGGCTCAGTATAGGCTTGGGTCAGGTCTGATTAAACAGCGGCCAAGTTCGCCGGCGCCGCATCGGTTTCGGGCCTCGTAAAGGGCACCCATTGTTCACCGCGCAAGGCATGCAAGGGCTGGAACCGCATTTTGTAAGCCATCTTTGGGCTCTCGCCGATCCAATAGCCGAGATAAACATAAGGCAGCCCGAGCGCGCGGGCCTGTTCGATGTGCCAAAGAATGACGTGGGTACCAGGACTCGCCCGTGCACGGTCCACGGCAAAGAACTTGTACACCCCCGACAGTCCGTCGCTCAGCCAATCGGTCAGCGTGACGGCCGCCAACCGGCCCTCCGGGTCACGAAATTCGACAATCCGTGTATCGACGGGCGAGTCCTCGACCATGGCGCGATAGTCGGTGAAGTCCATCATGGCCATGTCGCCGTCGCCGTGGCGCGACACTTCATAGGCTTCGAACAGGTCGTATTGCTCGAGCGTGGCGATGGCCGGTCGTTCACGGGGCGTCAGGTCGGCATTCCGCTTCAGGACGCGACGCATGGATCGTGACGCACGAAACTGATCCACCACGACGCGAACCGGTACACATGCGTGGCACCCGCGACAGGCCGGCCGATAGGCAATGCCATGGCTGCGCCGAAAGCCCGCGCGGCTCAGCATATCGTGCAGATGCGGGGCGTGTGGGCCGGTTAGTTCCGTCACAGCCTTACATTCCGACCGCCCCTCGATATAGGGGCAGGGTTGTGCGGCGGTGCCGTAAAAGAACTGAAGCTTTCGCGGATCGGTGTCGAGCATTCCGCACTGAAACCAATTGGACCGATTAAGGCAAGGTCATCGGCAGGCCATAGTACCACGGGGCGAAGAGCGTGAAACAGACCCACAGCAGAAGTAACAATGGTGTGCCTACACGGACATAGTCGACAAAGCGATAATGACCAGGCGCCATGACCAGCAGATTCGTTTGATAGCCGATCGGCGAGGCGAACGAGCAGCTTGCCGCGAATATCACCGCATAGACAAACGGCATCGGGTCGACGCCAAGCTGCGCCGCCACGATGACCGCGATCGGCGTGAACAGCACCGCCGAGGCATTGTTGCTCAAGACATTGGTAAGCAAGGCGATGAGCAGGAACAGGGCGGACAAGACCCACCCGGGACCCGCATCCGCGACTGCGTGCAGCAATATCGCGGCAAGAAAGCCCGCGCCGCCGGTTTCTTGGAGGGCCGCACCGAGGGCAAGCGTTGCCGCGACCATCATGACCACCGTGCGATCGATCGCGCGTGCCGCCTGACGCACGGTCAGACATGCCGTTAGCAACATGGCCACGGCGCCGCCGACCGCCGCAACGACGATAGGGATAAGGTCGGTCGCCGCGACCAGCACCACGAGGGCAAATATCAACGCCGCGCGGCGCGCATGGAAATAGTTGGGCAAGGTTTCCTGCGTCCATTCAACCAAGATGACATCGCGGTTGGCACGCAATGCCTGCACGTCCTCCGGTCGGCCTTGAATGAGCAAGACGTCACCAGCCGCCAAGACAATGTCCGTCACCCGTTGCCGGAACATGCGCGACCGCCGCTGGACGCCGAGCACAATGCAGTGAAACCGGTGGCGAAATCCGAACACTTCAAGGGTCTGCCCAATCATGCGCGAAGCCGGGGTGATCATCACCTCGGCCAAGGCCTGTTCGCCGCCTTGCCAGGGGGCCGGCTCCTCGTTCTCCGCTTGCCGATATTGACGGTGCGTGAGGCTCGGATGAAGGGCGCTTTGGTGTTTGCCGAGATGATCGGTGAGCGCTTTGCGCGTCGCGGCGAGAACAATCACGTCGCCCGCTTCAAGTGCCGTCTCCTCGAACGGCGGCAAAAGGGCATGCTCGCCACGCTGGATCATGCGGACCGTGACGTCCGGCAGGCTCCGGAACATGCCCGCGACCGCCGTTTCGCCAACAAGCGAGGAATCATCGCCAACTTCGATTTGCGCGATGAATTGACGGCCGTCGCCGGCCAACCGACCAGCCATCGTCGCACGGTCGGGCAGGACGCGCGGCATGATCAACATGACGTAGACGAGGCCGACGCCCGCCAACACCAGTCCGGGCACGATGAAATCAAAGAACCCGATGCGCGGCAGACCCAAATCGCGGGCCACCCCCGCCACCAGCAGATTGGTCGACGAGCCGATGAGCGTCGTCATGCCGCCGAGAACCGAGGCAAAGCTGAGCGGAATGAGAATCCGGCTCACCGAGATGTGGAGCCGCTCTGCCAGTGCGCTCATGATCGGAATGAAGATCACGACCACGGGGGTGTTGTTGAGCACGCTCGACAAGACCGCGACCGGAATCAGGCTCATACCAAGGGCGATCATCAAGCGGCCGCCGCTGAATCTGTGAAGCAGGCTCGCCACGCCTTCAAGCGCGCCGGTCTGAACCAGCGCCTGCCCAATGACCAAAAGCGCGATCACCGTGATCAGGCCCGGATTGCCGAAGCCTGCCAACAAACGAGCGGGGCCGAGTTGATTGACGCCGCCAGCGTCCACCACCGGCGCGAATTGGAAAAGGATCAACAAGACCGCAAGCAGCGCGGCCGCGGTGACCTCGATCGGCGTGCGTTCCCAGATGAAGGCCGCAATGGCGGCGACAAGCAGGCCGAGGACAGCCCACATCTGCCAGCTATGGCCGACAATCAGGACGCTAGTTTCCATCAGACGCCCGGCGTCAAACCAACAGACTATGCCAGCGGATCGATCAAGCGCGTACGCAAGTCATCGGGGATGGGAATCGGACGATCCGTCTCTGTATCCACCATGACCACTACCCCCTCAGCCGTGGCGGTGCATCGGTTGTCTTGAAACAAACCTTGACCGACCCTGACCGACGTCCGGCCAATACGCATGGTGCGCGTGCCGATCATCACCTCGCCCGGATAGTGCATTTGCGAGCGAAAGTCGATCGACAGGTGCACGATCATGAAATCGTCGGCCGGCAGCTTGCGCCCGGATCCTGTGGCGCCGAGAAACGCAAGCCGCCCGGATTCGCAATACCGCGCGAATTGCACATTGTTGATGTGGCCCATGCCGTCCGTGTCGCCCCAGCGAAATGTATCGCGCGTCCAAAAAGTGTAGGCGCTGTGGTCGCTGAGCTCGAACGTGTCCCGCCACTCTGTCGGTCGATCGGTGCTATCTGGCATGCGCGCATCATGATTGGCGTCAACCGGATTGCCAAGCCCCGGTGCTTGACCGGAGACCGGGCCTCGCTAGCCTGACGCCATGGACGGGACTGCCCCCCAGCACATCGAATCCTACTACGCCACATCGGCCGGCCCGATCCGCTCGTGGCCGCAATTGGACCGGGATGAACGTTGCGAGGTCGCTGTCATTGGCGGCGGCCTAACCGGCGTCTCGACCGCGCTCAATTTGGTGGAATCGGGCGTTGATGTGGTGCTGCTTGAGGCGGAGAGAGTCGGCTGGGGCGCGTCGGGGCGCAACGGCGGACAAGCGCAAACCGGATTCGGCGGCGAGATCGAAGATCTCGAAAAGTTGGTCGATAGCGAAACCGCGCGCGCTTTGTGGAACATGACGGTCCGCGGTCTCGATATCATCACCGAACGATGCCGTCGTCACCGGATCGATTGCGACTTGAAACAGGGCTACCTGTTGGCGGCGGCTAAGGCGCGCAACATGGCCGCGCACGCTGAATGGGTGGAACGGGCGGCACGGGTATACGGCTATACGCAGTTTCAACTTCTCGACCGTGACGCGGTGCGGCGCGAGGTCGCCTCTGAGCGGTACCATGGCGGCATTCTGGATACCGGCTCGTTGCATTTGCATCCGCTCAAATACTGCCTCGGCCTTGCCGAAGCGGCCCAAGCGGCGGGTGCCCGACTGTACGAAGCGAGCCGCGTCGAGCGCGTTACTTGCGACTCAATTCCAACAATTCATTTGGCGCAGGGCGTCATTCGCGCCGATCGATTGGTGCTCGCTTGCAATGCGTTTCCCGCGCCGGACGCCAAGGAGATTGGCCGCCGAATTATCCCCGTCGGCACTTTTATTTGTGCGACGGAGCCAATGGACGAAAGCCGAGCGCAAACGCTCATCCCGCACGATATCGCGGTTTGCGATGACCGGCACGTGCTCGACTATTTTCGTTTGAGCGCCGACCGCCGCATGCTCTTTGGCGGCCGCGAGTCGGTCAGGAATGGCGCTCCGGCGAATTTGGAACAGTCGATACGCCGCCGCATGCTGCGCGTCTTCCCGCAGCTAGGCGATGTCGCCATTGACGCTGTTTGGGGCGGCCAGATCGCATTGACACGGAATCGCTTTCCGGACATTGGGCGACTCGGACCGGACATTTATTATGCACACGGTTTTTCCGGTCACGGTTTGGCGCTAAGCGGGGTCGTCGGCGAAATTCTCGCCGCCGCGATCAAGGGCGACCAGCGTGGCTTGGATGTGTTTCAGAGAATTCCCCATCGCGCGTTTCCTGGCGGATCAGCGCTGCGGACGCCATTGGCATGGTTGGGACTGTTTTGGCTCAAGGTCAAAGATTTGCTTTAAATGACGGGCCCCAATCAAAAAACTAGCCTGTCCGGCATCTTGCTGATCTTTCTGCGCTTGGGTGTCACGTCTTTCGGCGGCCCAACCGCCCATATCGGTTACTACCGGGAGGCATTCGTTAAGCGCCGCCAGTGGCTGACAGACCAGACATTTGCCGATCTTCTGGCGGTGGCGCAGCTATTGCCCGGTCCAACCTCGACGCAAATCGCCATGTCCATAGGGGCCTTGCGCGCCGGCGTGCCTGGCGCGGTGGCGGCATGGGTCGGCTTTTGCATGCCATCGGCTGTCCTAATGATCGCTTTTGCCTTTGGCATTGCGACATTCGAACAAGCGTCGACTGCGGGCTGGCTTGCGGGTTTGAAATTGGCGGCGTTGGCGGTGGTCGCGAATGCCGTCTTAGGCATGGCGCGCACGCTTGCGCCGGATCGCGAACGGGCAACCATCGCGCTGGCGGCCGTGGCGACCGTCATCCTGCTGCCAGGAATTCTCGGTCAGCTTGCCGCAATCGCTATTGGCGTGCTGGCCGGCATCACACTCTTTCGCACCGAGACACCGAACGAAGGGGGCGCTCTGCCCGATCTCATCGGCCGACGCGCCGGTACGCTGCTACTGAGTGTCTTCGTCATTGTCTTGGTCGCCCTCGCACTGATAGCGCAGCTATCCGATGTGCCATGGGTGCGGGCCGTCGACGGACTGTACCGGGCGGGGGCGCTGGTCTTTGGTGGCGGCCATGTCGTGTTGCCGCTCCTCGAAGCGGTCGTCGTGCCGCCGGGTTGGCTCGACCAGGAAACCTTTGTGGCTGGCTACGGCGCCGCGCAAGCATTGCCCGGTCCCATCTTCGCGATTGCGGCGTTCCTCGGCGCGTCGATGGCTTCGGGTTTAGCGGGGCTCGCGCTCGGTTTTGCTTGTTTGGTCGCGATATTTCTTCCCGGGTTTCTTTTGGTGCTCGGAGTGCTGCCGTTTTGGGGCGCATTGCGTGGGAAGAAGGCGGTGCGCGCCGCACTCACCGGCGTCAATGCGGCCGTCGTCGGCCTGCTCGGCGCGGCGCTTTACGATCCGGTTTGGACGACGGCGGTGGCAACCCCTCTCGACTTCGCTCTCGCGCTCGCCGGATTTGTGGCCCTCAACCAATGGCGGGTGCCGTCTTGGGCCGTGGTCATTGTCTTGGCGGTGTTCGGCGGGCTGATCGCGGCCTAACCAGCGCCCCGGCCACCATCGATCATGAAGGTCGAACCTGTGCAGTGGGAGCTGTCGTCACTGGCCAGAAACAACATCATTTTGGCGACTTCCTCCGGCTCCGCGTAGCGTCCGAGCGGTGACCGCTTGCGATAGGCGCGGTACGCGCCTTCCGGATCGTCCGGGTTCATCTTGCTTTCCAGGGACCGCATCATCCGCGTCTCGACCGGCGAGGGGTGCACGCTGTTGACGCGGATGCCCGATGCTGCTCCCTCGAGCGCCGCTGTGCGCATCAGACCGACCACACCGTGTTTGCTGGCGACATAGCCCCACATGCCCGCGCGCCCGCGGACGCCGGCAATCGACGATGTGATCACGATGCTGCCACCGCCGCGTGTCTCGAGCGCGGGCATGGCGTATCTCAATCCGAGCCAAACACCTTTCAAATTGATCGCGATGACCCGATCGAAATCGTCCTCGGGGTACGCGCCGATGGGCAGCAATTCGCCTTCAATGCCGGCATTGAGGATCGCGATATCCAACCCGCCAAAGGCATTGATCGCCGCATCAACGCAGGCATGCATGTCTTCTGACGCGGAGACGTCCGCGGTTTGAACGATCGTCCGCGGCGCATTGAGTTTTTGGGCCAACGCGTCCAACCCCGCCTGGTCGCGGTCGACGAGACACAGCGTGGCGCCTTCCGAAGCGAACAGGTGCGCCGTGGCGGCGCCAATGCCCCCGGCGGCGCCGGTGATTAATGCAACTCTGCCATCTAACCGTCCCACGCTCGGCTCCCTCGTTTGGCTCACCGGAACGCTCAGCGTAGCACTGACCGTGGTGACCTGGTCTTGCGATAACGGCTATGCTCTCATGCGATGACACGGCCAGAGGGGCCGCGTTGCACCGCAGGAGTCTGGAATGCGGTTACATTGGCTGACGTTGAGTTTCGCGATGGCGGGCGCGCTTGCTGGCGCAACCACGACATTTGCCGGCGATGTCGAAGAGGGGCGCGTGCTCTATGAGACGGAATGCGCGCCGTGTCATTTCGCCGCGGAGTTGCCGCTTCAAACCAGATCGAATCCCGAAGCGCGCCTAATACCGGTCATGATGGCGACCTACGGACCGAAGCTGATCGGGATTGTCGGGCGGGCGGCGGGTTCGGATCCCAATTTTTTGTACTCGGCGAACTTTGCGGCGGCGACCGAGGGCGTGGTTTGGACCGAGGACGTATTGGACGCCTTCCTGACCGATGCCCAGGCCATGGCGCCGCGATCCCGGATGTATTACAGCCAGCCTGACAGCGAAATTCGCCGGAAGATACTGGCCTACCTAAAAACGACCGGCTGACGGACCAGCGTTTATTCGGCGGGATCCGGATGCTCGATTTCGGTCGACGGGAACCCGGCGTCGTTGAGCACACCGAGAACGGATGCAGCATGGTCCCGATTACGGGTTTCCATGACCACAATCAGGGCCGCTGACTTCACCGGCATGTGGGTAAACGCGCGTTCGTGCGACACCTCGACAATATTGGCGCCCTGGTCGCCAATGATCTCAGCCACCCGCGCCAGGCTTCCAGGTAGGTCCGACAATTCGATCATCACCCGGGCAAGCCGACCCTCGCGCACCAGGCCGCGCATGACAATGGACGAAAGCAGCCGCGTGTCGATATTGCCGCCGCACAAAATAAGGCCCACGGTGCGCCCTGCAAATCGTTTGGACGCCCGCAACACGGCGGCGAGGCCCGCGGCACCGGCGCCTTCGACCACGGTTTTTTCCACTTCGAGCAGCATCAGAACCGCGCGTTCGATATTGCCCTCGCCAACCAACATCACCTCGGCAACAAGGTCTTTCACGATCGGCAAAGTGAGTGTTCCGGGTCTGCCGACCGCGATGCCCTCAGCGATTGTCGAACCACCGGACACGGGCTCTTCGCCGCGCAGGGCCTGATACATCGCCGGATAAAGCTCAGTTTGCACCCCAACAATGTCGATGTCGGGATTGATTGATTTGGCGGCGATCGCATTGCCGGCGATCAATCCGCCGCCGCCGATCGGGATGACCAAGGTGTCAATGTCCGGCCGCGCTTCCAGCATTTCGAGTGCGATGGTTCCTTGCCCTGCGATCACGGCTTCGTCGTCGTATGGATGGAGGAAGGTGAGCCCCTCTTTGTCCGCAAGGGCGCGGGCGAAACCCTCGGATTCGCGAAGCCTTTCGCCTTCGAGCATCACACGGGGGCCAAAGTGGCTGGTTTGTTCGATCTTTATGAATGGCGTTGCACGGGGCATAACGATGGTTGCCGGTATGCCCAAGCGCTGTGCATGGTAGGCCACGCCTTGCGCGTGATTGCCGGCCGACATCGCGATGACACCGCGCTGCTTTTCGGCGTCCGATAGCTGCAACAACCGGTTCAGAGCCCCGCGCTCTTTGAAGGATGCGGTGAACTGTTGATTCTCGAATTTAAGCACGGTTGTCGCGCCGGTAATCGCCGATAAGGTGCGTGACTCGCGGCACGGTGTGACCTCGACGGCGTCGGCGATGCGCGCGCGCGCCGCGTGAATATCGTCGGCGCTCAGTGTCATGGCGTTGGCGTGAGGACGAGGCGGTGCGCGGCCTGCGTCTCGACTGCGCCGCGTGTCATGGGCAATGTCAGATACTCGCCGACAACCCATTTGTCGGCGAGATCGGCATAGTACGGGGACAGCACATGGCCGGACTGACCCGTATGGACGATCGCGCGCGTTGAGTCGGCATCTCTCAGATCAAAGATCGTCCGGAGACTGGCGCCGTGGCTTTCGCGAAATGGTTCGCGTTCGTTCGCGATGCGCGTATTGGCCTGCATGACGGTGTAGGGGCCGCCGCCATGTTCCCGCACGATCTCGAAAAGCCGCTTCACAACAGGCGTCGATGAAAATATCGCATGGCGGCTCACCGCCTTATGCGCCGTGCCCCAGCGCCAGGCCGTTGGGTCGTCGCCATAGGTCTCGACAAGCCACGTGTTGGCTTCGCTTAACGCGGCCCCGATTTGTTGTTCGCAGGACTCTTCCGTCTCAGTGGATTGGTCGTCGCACCAGGTTGTTTCGCCGCCGAGGACGCGCCGCATAGTGGCGGGACGGCGGCCGTAATAGCGCGGGAAGTTTGCGCCCAATTCATCCTGCAGCACCCGGCGCACAAGCGCCCGGTACCAAGCCTGGAAGATCAGCGGCTCCGGACGATGGGCGATCATGTGGCCGTCCCACTCCGCGAGCATTTGATGCAATACCGCGGTTTGGTCGTCGGGCGCTTCGACCTTCAGCATAATTGGCAAGAACTCACGCGCCATCGCTGACAGCGTGTCCGTTTGCATCGCGGCAAAACCGTCGACATCGTGCTTTTCCGAGGCGCCCAGCAAATAGGCGATCCGTTGCGCGCGATATCCGATATCCCAATCCCGCGTGATGAAGTAGTCGTAATCCTCCGGCGTGACGCGTTGATTGGCCGTCATAATGGCGCCGGATGCCGGGTCGCGCGCCTGCGGCAAAGCTTCGAACGGAATGTGACCGGTCCAATCGCCATTGCCGGTCGATGCGTCAGCAGGGAGCCAGCCATCATGATCGCGGCGCACAGGCACCCGCCCGGCGGAAACAAAACCAATGGCCCCAGCGACATCCGCCATTGCGAAGTTTTGTTGCGGTCCATGGAAGTCGCGTGCGGCCTCGACAGCGTCATCAAGGGACGCGGATCGCGCCAAACCAAAACCGGCGGCAATCGAAGTGTCGTCGTCGGCGAGCGCGGTCCAAGACAAGGCAATGCTTTGTCCACTGCGCGCGGCCATACGATCGTAGGGAAGGCCAGCGTCGGACACGATCGGGCCGTAACGCGTTCGCCGCACCGTGTGCGCCACGCTTTCCGCGCCTCTCATCGCGATTTGGACCGTGCGTTCCTCGATCACATCGTCATCGGTGACGACAAACAGATCTTGAACGTCCGGACCGGTGTTCGTGACACCCCACGCGACCTGCGCGTTGCGCCCAACGACGATGGCAGGGATTCCCGGGATCGTTCCCCCGATCACGTCGAGACCCGGCGCACTCAGATGCGCCAAATACCAAGTCGCCGGCACGGTCAGGCCCAGGTGTGGATCGTTGGCAAGGATCGGAGCGCCGGTTTTGGAGCGGTGCGCGGCGACCACCCAATTGTTCGACCCGACATGTGACGGCGCCGGGACCGGCAACGCCGCCAGTGTCCGTTCCGCAAGCTCCACGTTTGGCGCCGCCGCGTGCCCCTCCGGCCTTGGCGCACCATCGGCGTTATCGGGCCAAAGCGTTGCCAACTGCTCCGGTGTTAAGCGGTCGCTCAAGGCCCAGCGGAAGGCTTCCTCCGACGCATTGCCGGACAACTGCACCGCCATCATTTTGATCGCCAAGATCGAATGGTGCGGCAGCCAAGGTTCAGGCTCGGCACCGAACAAGGCGATTTCAATCGGCCAAGGTCCGTCCCAGACGCCGAGCGCGGCATTGACGCCCGCCGAATATGCGCCGATCAGCGACTGCGCACTTTCCAAGACATGTTTGAGATTGCGCTCGGCAACCCCGGCAAAATCGAGCGTCCGAAAATACTGATCATGCGGTATCGCACGTGGGCCAAAAAGTTCTGCCAAGCGGCCGGCCGCTGCACGGCGGGCGAGTTCCATTTGCCACAAACGATCCTGCGCGTGCACGAAGCCAAGCCCGAAATAGGCATCGGCTTCGCTCTCCGCATAGACGTGCGGAACACCGTGGGCGTCGCGCAGGATTTCGATTGGACCGTTCGCACCGGCGACTGTGATTTCGCCATCCAAAACCGGCAGCGACGCGCGAAGCCACAACCAGCCCGCTGCAACAATTGCCACAACAAGGATGGCCAATGCGGCGACGATACGCCGAAGCCATTTCATGGCGTGCTCACTTTCCGTTCAGTTCGGCCACGATGTCGTCTCTGTGTTCGTTTAGTGCCGGCACACCACCACGAACCGCCGGGTCCGCGTGGTTCGACAGCTTAATCGGATTGCCGGCAATTTTCAGGGGTCCGGCTTTGGCGTCGTCAATTCCGACAACCATATTGCGGGCCAGCGATTGTGGGTGGTCAACAACCTGGCCAACCGAGTGCAGCGGTCCGCATGGCACGCCCGCTTCCTCGAGCTTTGCCAACCAATGATTGGTCGTGTTGGTCTTCAACACGGCTTCGAGAGCCTCTTTCAGCGCAACCACATTGGTCATGCGTTCTGGGTTGGTTTTGAACCGCGTGTCCTCGACCAAATGATTGGCGCCGAGCGCTTCGCACAGTTTGACCCACAAAGCATCATTTCCGGCGGCCATAATGATGTGGCCGTCGCCGCTTTCATAGCATTCGAAAGGCGCGATGGCGGGATGGCGCGCGCCACTGGGCCCCGGGTTCTGTCCGGTTGTGAAATAGCGCGCAATGGCATTCTCCAGAATCGCAAGCTGGCAATCCAACATGGCAATGTCGATGAACTGCCCCTGGCCGGTTTGGGCGCGCTCATACAATGCGGAGTTGATGCCGATCGCTGCGAACATTCCCGCCGTGATGTCGCCGATCGCGGTGCCGACCCGCGTGGGTGGTCCGCCGTCATGGCCGGTCAGGCTCATAATGCCGCCCATGCCTTGCACCACCATGTCATAGGCAGGGCGTTGCGAAAGCGGGCCTGTTTGACCGAAGCCGGAACAGGCAGCGTAAACCAACTGTGGGTGTTTCTGCTTCAGTTCATCCCAGCCATAACCCAGTTTCGCCATGGTGCCCGGACGGAAATTTTCGATCAGCACATCGGCGGTTTCCAAGAGGCGATCGAAGAGCCGGCGGTCCGCGTCGTCTTTGAGATTGACCGCAATACTCTCCTTGCCCCGATTGAGAGACATGAAATAGGCGGATTCGCCGTCGACCCAGGGGCCGTAGGCACGGGCGTCATCGCCGCCCGGCGGCTCAACCTTGATTACCCGCGCGCCGAGATCCGATAGGATCATCGTGCAGTAAGGACCAGCGAGCACACGTGTCATGTCGATCACGGTCACGCCATTCAGCGGGCCGGCGGGGGGATTAGGCTTGGTCATAGCGGGCATCCATGCGGTAAGCGACCGGTTCGGATAGCGCAGGGCCCGCTCTCGCGCAAGTCACAGCATGGGCGGCGGCGGGAAAGAACACTTATGACTTTGACATTTACGGAGAAAAGGGCGCTGTCCGATAGCGACGAATTTGGCCGCACCGATCAAGCCACTGCGATCTCCGAGATCGATTTCCCGGCGTTCAAACCACGGTCGCCATGGTGGGGCGGCGATCTTCAAACACTTCGGAATTTTGTGACGCGCGCGACGGTAGACCTGTCTGAATTCGAAGCGGAACGGCTGTTTTTTGACGCGAATGACGGCTCGGGCGACCGCTTGCAAGGCGCGCTCAATCATCCGCGGGTTGATCGCGCCCGCCCGCTGCTGGTCCTGGTTCATGGCCTAACCGGGTGCGAGGACAGCGTCTATCTGCAAGCGACGGCCCGGCATTTTCTCAAATTGGGTTGGCGCACACTGCGCACCAATATGCGCGGCGCCGGTCCTTCGCGTGCATCGTGCCAATATCACTATCACGCGGGCCGCAGCGAAGATTTGCGGGCGGTCGTTGCCGGCCTACCGGCGCAATGGACGCAAAATGGTATCGCGCTCATGGGATATTCGCTCGGTGGCAACCAAATGTTGAAATGCCTGGGCGAGGGCGGGGAGGTCGTGAAAAGCGTGCGCGCCGCGATCTCCGTATCGGCGCCGGTCGACCTTATGGCGGCATCACGGACTTTCTTGCGACCGCGCAACGCGGTGTATCACCGGTGGCTTTTGGCGCGCATGAAGCAGGATGCCTTGGCCGAGGGCGCGCGCGTCACCAACGAGGAACAGAAATCCATTACGCATGCACGCACGGTCTACGAATTCGACGACCGTTTCATCGCGCCGCGCCACGGATATGCCGGCGCGGTCGACTATTACGAACGCTGTTCTGCAATTCGGTTTCTTGCACGCATCCGCATTCCCACGCTCGTTTTGCATGCGCGGGACGATCCTTGGATACCAAGTCGGGCCCTTGATACGTTTGATTGGCGCACCGTGCCGCATGTGCGCGCAATCTTGCCGCGGCGCGGCGGACATGTTGGTTTTCACGACCAAAGCACACGGGTCGCGTGGCATGACCGGTGCGCCCAAGTGTTGCTACAAGCAATTGCGCCGACACCTTGAAGCGGCACGCATTTTCCGACTTCCCCGATTTTTCAATTCCGAGTGAAGTAGTTCACAAAGTGCTCCGCTTTGCAGCGTTATTGTCCGATTGTAGTCATCTGGCACCTGGACGTTCGTTCATTCGGTGCATGCACCAAGCGGGGCAAAATCACCAGCGGAGGTAAAACATGGCTCTCAGGATCAATGATGAAGCACCGAACTTCACGGCTGAGACGACGGAAGGGATGATCAATTTCCACGACTGGATTGGCGACGGATGGGCGATCATCTTTTCGCATCCAAAGGACTTCACACCAGTTTGCACAACCGAACTGGGCTATCTGGCGAAACTCAAACCGGAGTTTGAAAAGCGGAATTGCAAGATTATCGGGCTCAGCGTCGACCCGGTGAGTGACCATCATGCCTGGCTGAAAGACATTGAAGAAACGCAAGGCCACGCGGTCACGTACCCACTGATCGGCGATCCCGACCTATCCGTGGCGAAGCTCTACAACATGCTTCCGGCCGAGGCCGGCGACACGTCCGAAGGACGCACCGCCGCAGACAATGCAACGGTTCGTTCCGTCTTCCTGATTGGGCCGGACAAGAAGATCAAGCTGATGCTGACCTATCCGATGAGCACCGGCCGCAACTTTGATGAGGTGCTTCGGACGCTGGATTCTTGCCAGCTCACTGCGGTTCATCAGGTCGCGACGCCGGTCAATTGGAAACAGGGCGAAGACGTCATCATCGTTCCGGCGGTTTCCGACGAAGCCGCGAAAGAGAAGTTCCCCGGCGGTTGGACCGCGCCGAAACCTTATCTGCGCATCGTTCCGCAGCCGCACTGAGTCCGCGCAGCGGGAGTCGCCCCCGCACCCCGGTTGAAGTCCCCGGGGTGCTGGGGCGACGCGGCACCTTTTGACGAATTGAATCGTTTGATCGCAGGTGTGTTGCGTCGGCGCTAGCCGTCACGCAGGCGCGTCGCAGCGCGGACCGCGAAATATGTCAGGACGCCGTCGGCCCCGGCGCGCTTGAAACACGCGAGGCTTTCCATCATCACTCGTTCACCGTCCACCCAGCCATTGGCGGCGGCCCCCTCAAGCATCGCGTATTCGCCGCTCACTTGATACGCGTAGGTCGGCATGCCGAACTGCTCTTTGACCCGGTGCACGATGTCGAGATACGGCATGCCGGGCTTGACCATCACCATGTCCGCGCCTTCGGCAATATCGAGCGCGACCTCCCGCAATGCTTCGTCGCCGTTGAACGGGTTCATTTGGTAGGTCCGTTTGTCGCCTTGGCCAAGGCTGGTGGCTGAGCCGACGGCGTCGCGGAACGGGCCGTAGAAAGCGGATGCGTATTTAGCGGAATAGGCCATGATGCGAACCGCCTCGTGGCCCGCTTCATCTAACGCCGCGCGGATTGCGCCGACGCGCCCGTCCATCATGTCTGACGGCGCGATAACCGTGCAGCCGGCTTCGGCCTGCTCGAGCGCATGTTTTACCAGGACGTCGAGCGTTTCATCATTGACCACATAACCATCGCGCACCAGGCCGTCCTGGCCGTGGGTGGTGAAAGGGACAAGCGCGACATCGCACACAATGCCAATGTCCGGGACAGCTTCAGCGACCGCGCGGACGGCGCGACACACCAGATTGTCCGGATTGCCGGATTCCTCGCCGTCGGGCGTTTTGCGCGCGTCATCGATGACCGGAAAGATCGCCATCGCGGGAATGCCCAGTTCCGCGGCGTTGCCCGCCGCGTCGACCAGGCCCGAGATTCCGAGACGCTCGACGCCAGGCATCGACGGCACCGGCGCCGGCCCATCCAACTCGTGAACGAACACCGGCCATATCAAATCGTCGACCGACAAAGTAGTCTCGGCGGTCAGGCGTCGCGACCAATCTTCGCGTCGGTTGCGCCGGGGGCGGGTCGTCGGAAAACGGCCAAAGTCGGTGGGAACGCGCGGTCCGGTCATGTCTAGGCGAGTCCTTTTGATGACGCGGCCGGATATTAGGCGTCGCTCGACTCGCTGACAATTGGTCAGCGCAAAGCAGTATCTCCGGGCGTTGACAGCCGATGGCCACCGGCTACGATCGCGCCGCCTTCAGCCAGCCGGCGAGGATCGGAAATTGGATTTCGAACTCAGCGACGAACAGATCGCGTTTCAGGACGCCGCCCGCGCCTTTGCGAGCGAACAAATGGCGCCCCACGCCGCCGACTGGGATGAGAACAATGTGTTCCCGGTCGAGACTTTGCGCCAGGCCGCCGCGTTAGGATTCGCGGGAATTTACTGTGGCGAAGCGCATGGAGGCGCCGGCCTTGGCCGGCTCGACGCGGCGGTGATCTTCGAGGAGTTGGCGGGTGGTTGCCCCTCCACGGCCGCGTACATCTCGATTCACAATATGGCTTCGTGGATGATCGACCGGTTCGGCAATGACGATCAGCGCGCCAAATGGCTGCCGGCGCTGACCAGCATGCAATCGATGGCGGCCTATTGCCTCACCGAGCCGGGGGCTGGTTCCGACGCGGCGGCACTCCGCACGCGCGCCAAGCGGGACGGAGACGATTATGTTTTGAACGGCGCCAAGGCGTTCATTTCCGGCGGTTCGACCTCGGATGTTTATGTCTGCATGGTGCGCACCGGCGATGATGGCCCGAAGGGCATATCCTGCCTGGTGGTGGAAGATGGAACGCCGGGCCTGTCCTTCGGCCAGCAGGAGAAGAAGCTTGGCTGGCATTCGCAGCCGACAGCCGCCGTGAATTTTGAAGACTGTCGGGTGCCGGTCGCCAATCGCGTCGGCGAAGAAGGTGACGGCTTCAAGATTGCGATGGCGGGTCTTGATGGTGGCCGCATCAACATCGGCGCCTGTTCGATCGGCGGTGCGCGCGCCGCGCTTGAGGCGTCCCGCGAGCATATGCTTGTGCGCGAACAATTCGGCCAGAAATTGGCCGAATTTCAGGCCCTTCAGTTCAAGCTGGCGGATATGGCGACGGAGCTGGAAGCGGCACGTCTCATGGTCCGCCAAGCGGCGGCGAAATTGGATGCCGGCGCACCCGACGCCACGACCTATTGCGCCATGGCAAAGCGCTTCGCCACCGATACCGGGTTCACCGTGTGCAACGAGGCCCTGCAGCTTCACGGCGGTTACGGATACTTGCGCGACTATCCGGTCGAACGGATTCTGCGCGATCTCCGGGTGCATCAAATTTTGGAAGGGACGAACGAAATCATGCGCGTGATCATTGCCCGCCGTCTGCTGAGCGGAAACGCACCGCTATGAGCGAGGAGCCTGACGTTCTGTTCGCGGTCGATCGTGGGGTCGGCCGCATCACCCTCAATCAACCGCGCATTCTGAACGCGTTGAACGCCAATATGGTCAGCCTCATCGACCCGCAGTTAAGGGAATGGGCGGAGGATCCGAACATTCGCGAAGTGTTGATAACGGGCACAGGTGACCGCGCGTTTTGCGCCGGCGGCGACGTCAAAGGACTTCATGAATTCAGCGATGATCCCGATGAACGCTTCGCGCATGCGGCCGATTTTTTTCGTGCCGAATACACCCTGAACCGCCTGATCAAACGCTATCCCAAACCCTACGTCGCGCTGATCGATGGCATCACCATGGGCGGGGGCGTCGGACTTTCGGTTCATGGCACCTATCGCGTTGCCACCGAGCGAACGATGTTTGCGATGCCAGAGATGACGATCGGGTTCTTTCCCGATGTCGGAGGCGGATATTTTTTGGCGCACTGCCCCGATAATCTCGGCCGCTATTTCGGGCTCGCCGGGGCTCGGGCGAAAGCTGAAGATTGTCTCAAGCTGGGTGTCGCCACGCACTATGTCGCCGATGACCGACTGCCGGAATTCGTGGCGGCGATCGGCGACGCGCCGATAGAGACCTTGTTGGACAAGTTTTCCAGTCGGCCGACCGACGGCCGCTTGGCGGCGGTGGAGCCGGCCATCGAGACGTGTTTCTCGGGAGACTCGATCGAGGCGTTTCTCGCGGCTCTTGACGCGGAGGAGGGCGAGTGGGCCAAGAAGGCGGCGGCGCACATGCGTCACGTGTCGCCGATGAGTCTGAAAGTCGGCCTTCGCCAGCTCAACGAAGCCGTGGGCCTCAGTTTTGAAGACAATATGACGATGGAGTATCGGCTTTGCCGGCGCTTCTTTGCGGATCACGATTTCCGCGAAGGCGTCCGCGCGCTTTTGATCGACAAGGAAAACGCGCCGAAATGGCGGCCCGCGAGCCTTGAGGACGTGACCGACGCCATGGTTGATGCCTATTTCGCGCCATTGAACGGGGAAGAATTGACGTTCGATTGATGGTCCGTGCAAACGGCCACTGGGAGCATGAAGCAATGAAGATCGGATTTATCGGGGTTGGCAATATGGGCGGCCCGATGGCATGCAATCTGCTCAATGCCGGGCATGAGATCACCGCATTCGACTTGTCGGATGCCGCCGTGAAGACCGTGGTCGATGCCGGCGGCCAGGCGGCTGACTCGGCGGTCGCCGCGGCGGATAGCGCTGAAGCGGTGATCAGCATGTTGCCTGCCGGCGCTCATGTACGTGCCGTTTACTGCGAAAAGGGCGGGGTCATCGACACGGTGAAACCGGGGACTTTGCTGATCGATTGTTCGACGATCGACGTGACCACGGCCAGGGAGGTGGCGGACGTCGCGGCGGACAAGGGCGTCCCGATGCTTGACGCGCCGGTATCCGGCGGTGTGGCCGGCGCGGAGGGCGCGGCTTTGACCTTCATGGTCGGCGGCGATGCGGACGCCTTCGCGCGCGCCGAGCCGTTGCTCGCCAAAATGGGCCGCAAAATCGTCCACGCGGGTGGCAGCGGCAATGGTCAGGCAGCCAAAATTTGCAACAACATGATTCTCGGCATTTCGATGATTGCGCTGGGCGAGGCTTTCACTCTGGGCGAGGAATTGGGGCTGGAGCCGAAGACACTTTTTGATATTTCGTCGAATGCATCGGGCGGGTGCTGGGCAATGATGAACCACCTACCGGTTCCCGGGATCGTCGAGACGGCGGCGTCGAATCGCGATTTCAAACCCGGTTTCGCAACGGCGATGATGTTGAAAGATCTGCGGTTGGCGCAGCAAGCCGCGCAAGATGTCGGGGTCGCGACGCCGCTCGGCGCCGAGGCCGCAGCTCTGTACGGATTGTTTAGCGCGGCGGGCAATGATGGCCTCGATTATTCCGCAATCATAAAAAAGATTGGCGGACA
>JANQOH010000446.1 GCA_028289725.1 Alphaproteobacteria bacterium | reverse complement strand
TTGGCTGGGGATTGATGATGTGGCTGGTCGTCACGCGTGTTTACCCGCGGGACCCCGCCCTCGCCCGGCTGTTGATCTTGACTGGTATCGGAACTTGGTTCGTGGTCGACAGCGTTGGGTCCTTGATGGCCGGCGCACCGCTCAACGCCCTGTTCAACATCGGCTTCTTATTGCTTTTCGTGATTCCGCTCAGGCACATCCCCCGCTCTGCTCCTGCCTGAGCGATAGCCCGACGCGGCTCTCCCCAAGCCGCGCCGGGTGAGCTTGCCGGCCTCGGCGATCCGCGCTCGACGCAGCGAGGCCACCGTACTATCAAGTCCCCGACGCCATTTGCTTCGGGGACTTACTTTCGTGACAAAGGATCCAGCTTTCTTGAGCGCGACCGGCGCGGCCAAAGCCATTCAAGCCGGTGCGCTGAGCCCAGTCGATTTGACCGCAGCGCTGCTGGACCGCATCACAGCGCACGACGATAAGCTCCACGCGTTCACCGAAGTTTTTGCCGACGATGCGCGCCTTGCGGCGGAGGCGGCCGACAAAGCCATCCGATCCGGCCATGCCATCGGGCCATGGCATGGCGTACCGATCGCGCTCAAGGATCTGGTAGAGCTCGAAGGCCGCGCGACGATGGCGGGCAGCCTCTATTGGAAAGACCGCGTGTCGACGATTACGGCGACTTTGGCGCGCCGCGCCATCGCCGCCGGCATGATCGTGATTGGCAAGACCCACACGGTGGAGTTCGCCATGGGCGGCTGGGGCACGAACCGACAGCTTGGCACGCCGTGGAATCCGTGGGATCTGGAAACCCACCGCGCCCCGGGCGGGTCGAGCGCCGGCTCCGGCGTCGCTGCCGCGGCGCGTCTCGCGCCGTGGGCGATCGGCACCGATACCGGCGGTTCGGTGCGCATTCCCTCGGCCTGGTGCGGCTTGACTGGCCTCAAAACCACGCTGGGGCGGATTAGTGTTCACGGCGTGGTGCCGCTCGCCGCCAGTATGGACACGCCGGGACCGATGGCGCGCGATGTGCCGGATGCCGCGGCCTTGTACGCGCTCCTCAAGGGCGCAGACCCTCTCGATCCCTTGACCCAGCGTCCGCCGAACGGTGATCCGGTAGAGGACCTGGTGCGGGGCGTCGCCGGCCTGCGTCTCGGAATTCTAATCGACGAGGAGCGCGCGGGCGTCGATGCAGAGGTTTTATCCGCCTACGACGCGTCCGTCGAAGCTCTATCGTCAGTCGGCGCACGGACTGCGCCCTTCGCACTTCCCGAAAGCACGATGGACTACGGAACCAAAGTGGGCCGCTTGATCGGTGCGGAGGGTTATTCGTTAGTTGGCGAACTGGTTGACGATGAGACACTGCCGCTCGACGACGATGTTCGACCGCGCATTCAGCTTGGAAAATGCGTGACGGCAGCGGACTATTTGAAACTTCTACGCGACCGTGAAGCCGACAAACGCGCCGCGCTGGCCGCGTTCGATGGTCTTGATGCTTGGCTGACGCCGACCACGGAAACCGCTGCGCCCGCCATCACGTCAATCGACCAGTCGGCGACGCCGGCGCGGTTCACGCGGCCGATCAACTGGCTTGATTGGTGCGCGCTCACCGTGCCGAACGGACAAACCGCCGCCGGACTACCGACCGCGCTGCAAATTGTTTGCCGGGGTTACGACGAAGCGATGGCGCTTCGGATCGGTGCGGCCTACCAAGCCAATACCGACTGGCACCAGCATGCACCGGCGCAGCTCTAGCGGGAGACGGCCGACAGGCTCGTGCGGGTGATACGCGGAAGGTCGTCCAATCCGGGGCCAACTCTTGACAAAATGAATTCCGAGCGCTTTGCGACGCCACCGGCGTCTTCGTGAGGAAAGGTTCGGACCCACGCCTCCATCTTGACGCAAATCGCGCACAGGATCGCGCCTATGCGCGTTTGATAGGTTCGGATGAGCTCTTGCATCCGACCGAACTTTTCGGCCGTGATGGCTTGCCACATGTCGTTGGTTTCGGCGCTAAACATATCCAAGACGCCGTCGATCTCGCATTCCGTCGTTCGCATCTGACGACCGATGGTGGATATTCGCTTTTGCGTACTTGCTTGGTTTTGCAGCGCGCCCGTGTCTGGCGCTTCTCTGATTTTTTTGATCGACTGATAAAATTCGGCCAATGCCGGTCGTACCGTGTCCAAGTACCTTTGGTAGTATGACAAGGACAAGTAAGCATCGCCATAATCTTGAATAAACTGCGGAATTTCGAGTAGGTCGACTTCCAGATCGTCCGCCAGTTGATCCAGATTTTTTCGAGTGCGCGCCGCGTCCGGCGAATTGAACAGGCCGATCAGTTCCGCGAGTCCCATATCGTCGCAGTTGGTATCGCCATAGACCGCGACGACGAGGGGGCGCAGGAATTCTCGCATATAGGAACAGAGTCGGGCCTTCTCGGGTTCGGACAGGTCCAACTCGTCGGCGCCGTCCAACGAAACGCCGAGACGCCGCAAGTGGATCCGCATGCTGTACACGTCATAACTCGGCAATTCGCTCAATGACTGTACCAGTTCGACGTCCGGGTTCGGCTTCTGCTCGAAGTTGAAGACCTCGTAAAGGTCCGCGGGCGCGATCTGACCACTTCCCGACCGGGAATCGGAGAACAGTTCAACGCGACCGTTAAGTTGCGCATCCTTCACAAGCCGCGCGCGCGAAAGCCCTTTCGATTCCAAAGGAACCGAAGCCAGCGGGAATATGTGGATCGCGTCATTATCGGATCGGTCGAACCGACTGACGTGCGACTGGTGCCCCTCGGTGATGACCCCCAACCTCCCTATCGCCTGTCGTTTTATCCATATATTGCGATCCATCCTGAGTTGTAGCCCGCGAGATCTACCGCTTTGTAATTGATCGTGGGCCGCCTCCTTAATCATCCCGCGAGCCGACCTCTCGACACGTCGGTTTCCTTGAAACGCACCGTCAAATGCGCGGATTGCGCAATGCGCGCTGTCGATACCAATAGATGGCGGGTGGAAAACGCTTGGCCGAGCAGAAATCTCGGGAATCCAGACCGGTGTCGAAAAGGCCGCGACAGACGGCGGAGGGAAAACAAGCCGGATCGTTTCGCGCGAAAAAGAAACAGATCTATTCGCCGAAACGGTGTGCGACCGGCATCACGAATTTGGCCGCCGCTGTGACCGGCGTCACACGCCAAAAGCGCACACGCATTACCTTGTCCGCCTAGGGCGCGCGCGCTCGTCCCTTTTTACCGGGAGGATACCGAGGACGGGCTGTCGCGCGCCTCAATCATTGCAGCAAGGACACGTCGGAACATGCAGGCACAAGCGGTCAAAGCAAACGTCATAAACGTCTTTGACATGGGGTTGATTGGGTTTCTGCTCGGGCTCTCCTACGCCTGCGCGGCGGAACGCATCGCCGTCTTCATGTAAGACGCGGCGGCCGTCGTCGCGCCGTCTCTTCCCTTCAGATTCAGAGACTTTGACACGCGCGGTCGCGCGCGTGCGCTTCGGCGCGCACACTGTTTCGTCACCCGCATATAGTTGACTCAGTCAAGTTTATGCTTGACGATGTTTCCGCTCGGGGAGGCGGAGATGGGCGAGAGTCAGGCTGTGCTGGACGAACAGATCGCGGCGATCCGTGGCTTCAACCGGTTCTACACCCGGCAGATCGGTTTGCTCGATGAGAGCCTGCTGAAAAGCCCCTTCTCGCTCACCGAGGGCCGAGTGCTGTTCGAACTCGCCAGGCGGGATCGTCTGACGGCCAGCACCCTCTGCCGTGATCTCGGCCTCGATGCCGGCTATCTGAGTCGCCTGCTCAAGAAGTTCGAGACCCGCGGCTTGATCGCGCGCGCACCATCGGAACATGACGCGCGGCAAACCATGCTCTCGCTGACAGCGGCCGGCCGCGATGCATTCGCACCTTTGGATGCCGACGCCCATGACGAAATCGCGGCGCTGCTTGCGTCTATGACGGCCGATGAGCGCGACAGGCTGGTCAAGGCCATGCGCCGCGTCCAAAGCCTGCTCGATGACGGACCCGACCGCGCCGTTCCCTTCATATTGCGGCCGCACGCGCCTGGCGATATCGGCTGGATCATTCACCGCCATGGCGTGCTTTACGCCGAGGAATATGGTTGGGATGAGAATTTGGAGGCGTTGGCGGCCGAGATCGCCGCCGCGTTCGTGAAATCCTTCGACCCGAAGCGGGAACGCTGCTGGATCGCCGAACGCGACGGCGAGATTGTCGGCAGCGTCTTCATCGTCCGCGAGGACGACGAAACGGCCAAGCTGCGCCTTCTTTATGTCGAGCGCGCGGCGCGCGGTCTCGGCATCGGACGGCGCCTGGTCGACGAAGCGATCCGGTTCGCCCGCGCAAAGGGCTACCGCACGCTGACGCTTTGGACCAATGATGTGCTCGTGTCAGCGCGACGCATTTATGAAGCCGCGGGTTTTCAACTCGTGGCCGAGGACCCCCAGCACGCGTTCGGCAAAGATGTCGTCAGCCAGACTTGGAGCCTCGCGCTTTAAGGTTCGGTCTGACGGAAAAAAGTCGCGGCAGAACATATCTCGCGTAGAGCCCCATAGTTGATCCTGTCCCTGCGCTGGCTTCGACACGCCGGCATCGTGCGCCGACGCAAACCGGGTGTCGCGCCGTACTGGGGGGCTAACCCGAGGTATAGATTTCCGCTTTCGCCTCGATCAATGTGACACGACCGTAGTGCGTCGCTAAAGTCGGGCCTCGGCGCGACCGGCCGAGTGCAAACGAGAGTATGCGAAATGCCCACCTATCACGGCAGTTGCCATTGCGGCGCGGTGAAATTCGAAATCGACGCCGACCTCTCCAAACTGGTGCGTTGCAACTGTTCCATCTGCACAAAGAAGGGCGCCCTTTTTACGGTCGTGCCGGACGAACGGCTTCGCCTGCTCGAAGGCAAGGACGCGCTGACGCTCTATCAATTCAATACCAAGGTCTCGAAGCATTATTTCTGCAAACATTGCGGCATCCATCCGTTCGGACGCCCGCGGTCCGCGCCCGAACGCAACTTGATCAACGTCCGATGTCTCGACGATTATGACGTGGACGCGGAGACCCCGGAGATTGACCTGTTCGATGGCCGCAATTGGGAGGCCGCCTTTGCGGCCCGCAGGCCGCATAGCTAGAGCACTTTGCCCCGGACGGCGCCGGCAAATCACCAATTGGCGGGTGTGTGACCGGCGACTCATAGGCGGCGGCTAGGCCGCGCGCTACTTTCACCTTGCGGAACGCGTGGTGTTGGTCCGGGGCAGAGGGTGATGCCGGTCACAGTATCTTTGAGACGCCTGAATTGGGCACTCGGCATTGCCGTCGTGGCGATAGCCGTATTGGGTCTGATTTCGGAACTTCTTTTGAGCGTCTATCAGGTTGACTGGGCATTTGGCCTCGTGCCGCTGCTCAACCTGAGCTACGAGACCAATATTGCAACGTGGTACACGTCCGTGTTGCTGCTCGGATGCGCCGTCGCCTTGGGCGGCGTTACGTGGGCCCGCTTCTCTCAGCAAGCGCTATATGCGCGGCATTGGGCCGTGCTGGCGGTGGCGTTCGCCTGCCTTTCGGTCAATGAACTTGTGCGCGCGCACGAGGTCGTTAATCCGGCGTTGGCGGACCCGCATATTCTGGGCGGGCTCTTCGTGCTTTCGTGGGTTATTCCCCTCAGCCTCTTGGCCGCTCTTTTCGTCTTCGCCTATCGCGGCTTCTACGCTCATCTCGCACAATCTTTCCGGTTTTGGTTTGCGATCGCCGGCGGTTCGTATGTTGGCGGCGGCCTGGTAACCGAACTCGCGCTCAATCTTTGGTACACCAGCCATGGCGGCAGCAATCTGGTGTTTGGCTTGCTGAATCTCGCGCAGGGATCGCTTCAGATCCTCGGCGCGTCCGTCTTTTTCTCAGCGTTGATCGCATTTGTTGGCGCCGAGATAGGCGAGCTTCGGATCACCGTGGAGCCGAGCGTTCAAAAAACGGTTCAAGCGCCAGTCGATGCAGAGACGGAGCAAAAAAAGCCGAGAATTTCGGAGAACCCGGTGACCGGAATTTTGAAGCTCGCGAAATACTTGCCACGCTATTGATCGAAGGATGTTACCTGCAGCGGATGCCTGCGGTTATGCGTGTTGAACACGCTGTTGATCACGTCCATAGTCGACGAGCATTGCCACTTGCCCCATCAGTTCGGCGCGGCGTGCATCATCAATCACAAAGTGTGCGTTCATTCGGCCGCTCGATGCTTTGGCGATCTCGCAATCGATTTGGCCGACGTAGGGAAGATTCATACGCAGTCGCGCGCCGGGCGGAACTTCCTGTTCGGATGTGAACACCAAGCCGTCTTCGGTAATGTCGATGACGTGGCATGGGTACACCATCTCGGGCACCACGAACGTGGCCGGCCGGTCGTAGTGCGCCGCCGCGGCAATGTCGTCCGAGTCGGGATGGGTCAATTCGGCGGCCCCGTGCGCCGGCGCGAGACGGCCGCACAAATAATCCCAAAGCCGGGCCATGTCTTCGGCGATTGCGGTGTCCGTGTCGTCCGCGCCGATTTCATTGGGTAGCGGGCAGGTTGCGTAGCGCGGCAAGATGATCGGCGACACCGTGCCGTGCTGCGCCAATGACACGACGGTGGCGGCGGTCATGTCTTCGTCATCGGTTGCCTGATTGACCACGAAAAGAAACGGCGCCGCGGCTTCTTCCACGAAATCCAAGGCTTCACCGACCCGGTCGAGGCCGCCGCCGCTCGGCTGCACGACGATGACCACAAGATCACTGGCGTCCAGTATCTCGCTGTTACGCGCGTCGTCCGGCCGCAGTTTGGCGTCGATCAAGACGGTTGAAACGCCCTCGCGGCCCAAGCCGCGCACGCTGGCGGCGTTGCAGGACGCATCCCACGCGGCGGCGATCAACCCGTCGGGCCGTGCGTCGCGCGCCCATCCAGCCAACGCCTGATCTTCGCTGGCATCAAGCGCCACCACGGGCGCGTCGCCGTTGGTATGGGCGCAAGCCGCAAGCCAGGCAACCAACGTGCTGCCGCCAACCGATTGATTTGCCGCGACCACCGCGACTGTGTGCATAGCGCGCCTCGCACATTGGGCCTTCCACCAAGTTCGATTGATAGCTGGCAAGCGTAAAACATGCCTTAACGGCGACCGGCCGCGGCGTCGCCGCGATCGCGTTTACGGTTACGACAGGGGGACCGGCTCCGCGAACATTTCGAGCAGGGTGCCGAGCAGCGTCGGCGCGACATGAATGCCGTCAAAATGCCAATGGTCGAGCGCCGCGCCATCCGCGCCTGCGGTGACGCTGTACGGATCGAGAAATTCAAGCCCGGCGGCGCGCGTCGCGGCGCCGAGCGCGTAATTGAAGGTCGCCACCAGACGCACATAGCGGCGCCGATCATCACCCGCCTTGCGCACCATGGTCGGGTCCGGCGCCGGCACGCCGTAGATGATGACCCGCCTGCGCCCGGACAGGACCTGCCGGACATAGGCGATGTAGGCCCGCGCGACATCGGCGCAATGCGTCTCGATCGAAATGTCCGGACGCGCCGTGAGGAACGGATAAAGCCCTTCGTTAATGCGGCAGTCGATCTCGCCGAACATGGCGATCACGGGGGTTTGGTCGGGCAGCGTTTGCGCCACGCGTTCGAAGGCCGCGCGTTGGGGACCGCCGTCCGGATTTAGCGCCGGCGCCAGGTGCCAGGCCTTCGCGCCGATCACCGGGTGCGGGTCCACCCGATACGGGACGCCGTCCAAGGAAACCATCGTGTGCGCGGCCGCGAGGCAGTGGCTGTCGCCGATAATATGCAGCGCCGCTACTTCGGTGGTCGCGTATAAATCCGGATGTGCATGATAGTGCGCTAGCAATTTGACCAGATAGTCATGGTAACTGAGCATGGCCGTGAGGGCCGACTGCTCGCGCCGCGCCCGCACGCCAAATTCCGCCGTTGCCTGCCGATGGGCAACGACCAGTTTTCGAACGCTCTCACGATCGGCACCTGTTGCCGAGAACAGTTGCGCAATCTCGTGGCCGCAGCGCGGCATATCGCCACGCGCGAATGACGCGACCGCCGACATGATGCCTACCGCCACCGCGGTCGCGGGTTCGATGTTTTGCGACGCCCGGCCACGCTCGGCGAGTTCGCTTAAGGCATCCCATGCGCCCAACGCGAATAAGGCCTCGGACGCGCCGAGCCACGCGCGCATATCATTCGCGCCGCATTTGATGGCTTCCAGAAACGATGTTGCGGCGGCATCGAGGTCGCCCAAGCCCATTTCGCTCGACGCGAGCCCCGAATAAGCGCCCGCCATGTCGGCGTCGGATGGTGGCCGGTTTACAAGACCGGAAAATTGGTTGCGCGCCTCATGATAGTCACGCTTCTGTAGGGTAATCTCCGCCTGCAGCCGCATACATCCCGGGTGATCCAGCGGCAAGTCGGCCTCGGTGAGCGCGGCTTCGGCTGCATCCAAACGACCGCCTTCGAACAAGCGCTGGGCAACCAACAATCGTAGCCCAATGCGCCCACCCGACATGTCAATTCCTCACCGAAACCGTCGCGGATTCGGTCCGCGAACTATCACACAACCGATAGGCGCAAAGCGTAAAACTTGCCTTAACGTGCGAAAACCCCGCCAAATCGTTCTCGACGCGTCTCGTTCAGGTGCGGTTCAGAAGGCGTCGCGCAAGCTATGTCCATAGTTTTCGCATGGAAGCTCTGCGGAGGATGTCATGACACTTTTCGAGGCATCGTACAGATCGAAAGTTTCAGGTCTATTGGGCGCGTTTCTGTACGCGCGCGGCGCACCGACATACGCCGAATTTGATGAAGTGGCACTTGAACGCGCCATCAACCAAACCCTTTATCAATCAATTTATCTGACGGCGGAAGCGGCAAGGGCGAAAGCCGACACTTTGCGGTGTCGCCGGGCAAGCGGGCGCGCCTCTCTTGATACCGAGTACCTATCGCGCGATGCGCGGCGCGAACTTGCCTACATCCAAGCCGCCCACGAAAGCGAAATGACGACGCTTGAGAACCGGTATTACTGGAAGCTCACCGGCCTCGCGCGCACATTCGAGAAGGATGCGCGACAGTGCGGCGCGGCCGGCCGAGTGCGCCGCTTGCGCAAGGCCTTGGAGGCAGAGGTGCGCGAGTTCGACACCAAATTTCGGCGCGATCTCAACGAGGAATATCGCCGTTATCTTGACCAACGGGCGCGCGTCATCGGCTTCGCCTAAGCGAACCATCCGCGCGGCCCGCGGCGCGGTAACTTAGCCTTAACCGGGCTTTTTCTACTCTGAACGCTACTGTGAGACCCAGACCGGCCGGCCCAACGCCGCGCCGGCGCGGGCGTCATGCTTGGAGCTTGCGCGACCGTTGAGCCCTTCTCACGCACCACAAAGGCCGCGTTATGGATGATACCGACGCCGCCGTCGGCCGCATCATCCGTTTGCTAGAAGCGGCGCCCCCGGACCAGCGCGAACGCGTGGCGACGTGGCTCGGTGGCGCGTTTACCGATGCGACCTTTGTGGGTGATGAGGGGCTGCTTCTCGCGCGCCTCGCCGAAAGCCTCGCGCAAGACCCCGAAATCGCCGTCCGCAAAGTTCTGGCGGAGTTTGCCGTCGCGAACGAACATCTGCCACCGGCGATCGCCCGGCGGTTGGCGCAGGATGTCGATTCGGTTGCCGTACCATTCATTCGCAAGGCCGAGGCCCTGACGGATCCCGATCTCATTCGGGTTATCAAGCAGAACGGCACGCTTCATCAGCTCAGCGTCGCCCGGCGCGAGCAAGTCAGCAAGCCGGTCTCGCACGCATTGATCGATACCGGCAAGATGCCGGTGGTCAAGGGCTTGGTTTCCAACAATGGCGCGGAAATCCACGAATCCGACTTTGATCTATTGATCAGCGCGTTCGGCGGCGTAACGTCGGTGACGCGCTTGCTCGCCAAGCGCATGGACCTGCCGAACACGGTCGCCCGCCGATTGGGCCGAACGCGGCAGGTACAACGCGATGGCAATGACGCAAGGCGGCGCGTCAAAATGGCGAGCACAACGCCGCACTGGTTGTCGAAGTCGTAAATCCGCCGCGAGCGCCGCAAAACCCACACTGCGATTACGGTTGACCCGCCAGGTGTCAATGATCTTTTCTGCGCGTCGACGGTCGGCGCAGGGCTGGCGGCAGAATACCGATGGGAGGACAATAGAATGGCGATATACGTGATCGCGGACGCGGAAATAAATGACCCCGAAAAATACAAGGCGTATCTCGAGAACGCGCCCAAATTCGTGCAGAAACATGGCGGCGAGTATCTGGTGCGCGGCGGCGACTTCGAGGTCTTGGTCGGAGACTGGAAACCGAGCCGTCTCTTGATCTTCAAATGGCCGAACCGCGAAGCGCTCGACAATTTCATGAATGATCCGGGCTACCAACCGTGGAAGGAACTGCGCGAGTCGGTCACCACGCGAAAAAACCTGATGATCGTCGAAGGCGTCAAGGAACCGGTGTTTTAGGCGCCCTATTGCGATGCTCTTCTTCGTCACCCCGGACTTGATCCGGGGTCTAGAGCGGTTCGCGGGGTTGCCGGCGGATTTGCTCGGTTCCCTGGACCCCGGCTCGGTGGCCGGGGTGACAAGTTTCCGCTCTCATCCTTGCGCGAACCCTGCAAAATCGCTGGAGTTAATCCAATGATCGATCTGCACTATTGGCCGACGCCGAATGGCAAGAAGGTCACCATCCTGCTCGAGGAATGCGGGATTTCGTACAATGTGGTGCCGTGCAACATCGGCCGCGGCGATCAGTTCGAGCCAGATTTCCTAAAAATCTGCCCGAACAACCGCATGCCGGCAATGGTCGATCATGAACCGGCCGACGGTGGCGAGCCTGTGGCGATTTTCGAATCCGCCGCGATCATGATGTACATCGCCGAGAAGGCCGGGAAGTTCTATCCGCAGGACTTGCGCGGCCGCTACGAAGTCAATCAATGGCTGATGTGGCAGATGGCGAACCAGGGCCCAAAGAGCGGCGAACGCGGCCATTTCGCGCGCTTGGGCGACGAGTATGGCGACCAGTCCTACGCGCTGACCCGCTTCGGCGACGAAGTCAATCGAATGTATGGCGTGCTAAACAACCGGCTGTACGATCGGCCTTACATCGCCGGTGACGAATACACCATTGCCGACATGATCTGCTATCCGTGGACTGTGAACTGGGAAGGCCAGGGCGAGGATCTTAACGAGTTCCAATATTTCAAACGGTGGTTCGAGGAGCTCTCGGCGCGCCCCGCCGTTCAGAAAGGCATGGCCGTCGGCAGCGAGTTTGGCGAAGACCTTTCCAAGCTGTCGGACGAAGAAAAAGCCCGCCGCCGCAAACTCCTCTACAACCAACGCGCCCGTCCCGCCCCGGCGGCTTAGTCGGTTCCAATCGGGATCAGCATCGCCGCGGCGACGTCACCCCCACCCAACCCTCCCCCATCAAGGGGGAGGGCTTTCAGATAGCTCCGACAGATGCGCTCCGCCCGATCTCGAAGCAGGCCGCACACGCAATCCAATTTCCCTCCCCCTTGATGGGGGAGGGTTAGGGTGGGGGTGCTAGACCAAAGGACCCCGGACGGCCTTTCGCCGGCACTAGGGGCCACGGCGAACTCACGCCAAAGCGTGACCTCCTCACGCTGAGCAGATAAAGGCCGTTCTCCAAGGCCAGTCGAAAAGGCAAATCTCGGCTTGGGCGAGGCGGAGATCAGCGCGCCGCCATCCTTCGGCGGTCCCTTACCGTAAGCCAGATCAGGATCGCGCCGGCGAGGATCAGGAACGGGATCATGGCCAAGTTGACGGCGGTCCAGCCGTCGGCCGGCGTGCTGCCGGAGCAATTCATCAAACCGCCGGACGCAAGGCTCGCGAGCGTCACGCAACCAAACACCATCGCATCATTCAGTCCCTGCACGCGCCCGCGCTCGTCGGGCGTGTGGGCGCCGGCAAGCAAGGTCGTCGCGCCGATAAACCCGAAGTTCCAGCCAAGCCCGAGCAAGATAAGCGCGGCATAGAAATCGAATAGCGCGACGCCGGAGAGCGCGACGATGCTTGCCATCCCAAGGATCGCCAGACCCGCAGCCATTATTCGGTGCACGCCAAAACGTGCGATCAGGTGGCCGGTAAAAAAGGCCGGCCCGTACATGGCCAGTATGTGCGCGGACACAATGTCATTGGCCTTGTCGGTGCCAAATCCACACCCCACCACGGCCAACGGCGTCGACGTCATCACCAGGCTCATCAACGCATAGGAGACCATGGCGCAGATGATCGCGGCCAATACCGTGGGATTGCGCAAAAGGTCCATCCGCGTTCGGCCGGCGGACGCATTGCCTTCGGCTTCCGTACTTTTGCTGCCGTTCGGGAGATCGAGAAACAAGAACAGCAGCATGCCGACGAGATTTAAGGCGATAACAGCAAAAAAAGTCCCGATGAAAGGCGTCGGAACAAGGCTGTCGCCGATGACGGGCCAGACAGACACGTCGGAGACGAGCTTGTTGAGCTGAGGCCCGAAGATCGCCGACAATAACCCGCCCGCCATGACATAGGAGATCGCCTTGGGGCGGAAGGCTTCCGATGCGGTATCGGTGGCGGCGAATCTGTAGAACCAATGCGCCGACATGTAGATGCCGGTGAGATAATATCCAAAAAGTAGCATGGCAAACGAGCCGACATACAGGCCATACGCGGAAACCGCCGCCCCCACGATGCCGCCGATTGCGCCGATATAGAATCCAAAGCGGCGGCCCCGACGCTGCATCAGCCGGGAGAGCCATGGCGCGGTGGTCATCGAGCCGAAGATCGTCAGCGAAAGGGGCAATGTCGCCAGGCACGGGTTGCCGGATAACATGTTGCCGACCAGCCCGCCCACGACAAAGGTCATCGGCAATTGCGCGCCCAAGATCGCTTGCGCAGCCACAAGGACCGCGACATTCCGTTTCGCGCGGGTATCGTCGATATCCGTCATGACTTGATCGACCCGGTCGCTTCGGAGTGGCTCGAAAGTTGGTGCGCCCGCGTTACGGGTCGTTTTGCCGTACGCGTTGTATCCACAAAGCCCCGGCCATTCAATCGGCCGATGGCTTGGGTTGGGGCGTGCGGGATCGCAAATCCGTTTTGTGAGTCGCGACAAAGACCCCGGCCGCGGCCAGCGCCATGCCAAGCCACGCCGTCGGTGGCATGACCTCGTCCAAGACCAACCAGGCGATCAATGCCGCAAGGGGCGGCACGAGGTAAAACAGCGCCGAAACGCGGCTAACTTCGCCGACACGGATCATCGCCAGCAGCAAACCCACCGCGATGACCGAACTGCCGATCACCAAATAGGCCAGCGACGCCGCAAACGCCCACGTCCAGTTTACTTCCATCGTTTCCAGCAGAAGCATGAAGGGCACGATGCCGACAAACCCCGCCGCGTATCCAATGAGATTTGACGTCACCGGGTGGTGCGAGACGCCAAACCGTTTCTCCCACAAAGAGCCAGCGGTTATGCCGAAAAGGGCGAGAAACGCATACAGCAAACTCAGCGCCGACGGCACTTCGATCTCCGAACGCGCCACGATGACCACACCCGCGCCCAGAAGGCCCATAAAGAGGCCGCTCCAACCGCGCCATCCGACACTCTCATCCGCCCATCGCGGGGCAATAAGACCGACGAGAATAGGCTGCAGCGACAGGATGAGCGCGAGAGTCCCCACCGCGAGGCCCGACGTAAACGACATGTAGCACATGCCGAAATAGAGCGACTGGATCAGAAACCCGACGATGGCGAGGTGCGCCCAGTCCATGCTGGTCTTTGGCAAGGGCGGGCGCAACGCGACGAACAGCGCGGCCATGATCGCAACCACGCAGCCAAAGCGAAGCGCCAGGAATGTCATGGGTTCGGCAAAGGCAAGACCGTACTTCGCTGCGACATATCCGGTTGACCAAAGCGCCAGAAATAGACTGGGCGCAAAAACGAGCCAGGTGGGTTGGTCAGTCTTCAAAGTCGGTCATCCGGTCGGTCCGGTGCGATGATGGGCGATGCGGCAAATGTGTGATCCAAACCGGAAATATGGCGCCCATACGACGGCCGTCCGGGACAATGGACACGGGGCGGATGGCCGCCCTTTGGGTCACGTTTCTTCGCGCTCCGGAATATCAAGCGCACCTGATGGGGGCTGCAGTATCGGTGCGCCTTTCCGAGTGGAGCATCTGGAAACGCATTCGTATGGGCGCCATACGCCAGGTTTGGATCACGAAACCCCTCGCATTCTTAACCGCACGGCGGGTCAATTTATGCTTGAAGCTTCGATGGTTGCAGGCTGCCGATTGGGAGTGCGTCCGACAATCGATAGCTCTTCACACCTGATGTGAATTTTTCTAACATCGCGCGATGGCACGGCGTATCCCCCCGCTCAATCAGCTGAAGGCCTTCGAGGCCGCCGCGCGCACGGGCAGTTTTCGGGGCGCCGGAGAAGAGCTCAATGTGACCCATTCGGCGATCAGCCATCAAGTCAAGGCGCTCGAACAATATTTCGGCACGCCGCTGTTTCACCGCAAGGCGCGCGGCGTTGAGGTGACCG
>JANQOH010000439.1 GCA_028289725.1 Alphaproteobacteria bacterium | reverse complement strand
TCCGATTTTCGCATTTGACCGCGCAGAACCCAAAGCGCCGCGCCAAACAACAGCACCGCCACCAACGTCATATTGGTCGAGACGAAGAATAGGCTGATGCCATAGGTGCCGATGACGATCAACAATCCCGCGTAATAGAGACGCGCGAAAATATAGTCGGCGCATCGGGCCAGTTCTGTCGTCAGATCGTTGACGATCTCGCCCGCGGAGTTTCGATCCTGATAAGAGGCCGCGACGTGAAGAAATCGATCGAACGACGTGGCCCGGACCCGCGCGATCATGCCCTCGCGAATCCGCGCCTGGAAAATCAAACGCACATAAACGACGATTTGGCGGATGAGCAGGAACGCAAAACTGGTCGACAACAGTGTTATCAGCGTAACCTGAAGGCCGACCGCGCCATAGACATCGACCAGAATGCGCCATTCCTCATACTGGTTCGCGAGCCCCGCCACATCTCCATTGGATTGAATGAATTGAAAGACGGGGAGCAAGGTAAAGATCCCCATCAACTCGATGACCGTGCCGACGAGTTGAAGAGCGAGCAGCGCACACACATCGCGTGGCGCCAGGGTTAACTGGCGCGCTTCTTCAAAAAGTGATGCGGTGTTCATCTTGAGCGTTTGGGGTCGAAAACTCGGTTGCGTCTATCCCACACGCTGGGTGTGATCGCGTTCCGCACGGTCCAGGTCATCCGGCCGGCCGACGTCGACCCAATACTCATGGATCGGAAACAATCCGATTTTGAGTCCGACCGCGCGCCCGGCGTTCAAAAGCTCGGTCATATCCATCGGTGTGTCTTGACTGACCAGGCCCGCGAAAGTGGGACGGAGCATGTAGACGCCCGCCGCCACGAAGTGGCTGAGCACGGGCTTCTCGTCGATCGATTCAAACAATCCGTCATCGCCATAGCGAACCACGCCGAACGGAATGTTCGTTTCGTGGCGGATTACCGCGATCGTGCCGTCATAGCCATGCCGATCGTGAAAATCGTGCATGGCTTCGAAATCGACTTGGGTCACGATGTCGCCATTCACGACCAGTACATTTGCTTTTGGCGGCAAATGACCAAGCCGGCCAACCGCACCCGCCGTGCCGAGAGGCCGGTCCTCCCGCAATGTTGCGATGGTCGCGCGGCCATCCCGCTGTCCGAGGAAACTTTCGATCTTCTCCGCCAGGTAGTGAACGGACACGGTAATATCCGCGATTCCGGCATTTTCCAGCCGGTCCAGCACGTGCGCGAGAATTGGTTTGCCGCCGATCGGCAATAACGGCTTGGGGAGATCACGCGTGCGTTCGCCGAGCCGCCGCCCGGACCCGCCGGCCATCACCAACGCGCGGATATCCGGACTGGCACCAACCGATCCGATCAATATTTCGCGCACAATTCCTGCTTCGTCGACAACCGGCAAAAATGGCTTATCGAGCTTGACCTCGGCCAGTTTTCGGTCGTTGCCCAGGTCATCACCCAGCAGGCCGGAAAGCGGCGCCGCATTCATGGCGTCGCCCACGGGTGCTTCCAGGGAAACACCTCCGAGCATGGCACGACGTACATCGCCGTCCGTTAGGGTACCAACCAGTTTTTGATTGCTGTCAACGACGATTTGAAACAAATGCTCCGACTGATCGAGATGAGCGATCGCCTGCCGTAAAGCCACTTCGGGCGTGCAAATATGCTGTGCGAGGTCAATCAACCGGATCACGACCGAGCCACCGCAATCTGTTCCGTCGGGCCAATGGCGGCGACACACGCCTCCGCGCGGCTCCAATCTTGCTCCGTGTCAATGTCGATCGACGCGATGTCATCCATAACGACCGGCATGGTGCGGGGCGGATAAAGCGACATATGACGCCGCAAGGCCGCGGATCGTATCGCATAGACGGCGCCATTGGGCGTTAGAGCTCCGGTATCTGGCGCCGCAGAGATGAAACCGTCATCGTTTGTAACGTACCGATGCGGTGTTGAAATCGGTGCATTTGCTGATTCGATCCGGCGCATTCCGACCACTGCCTGCGCATCTTCGCATTCTTGCAACAGCGCAAGCGCGCGCGTCAAACATGTCGACCCTCTGAGCGGTGACGTCGGTTGCAACACCATAACTGGGTCGGCGTCATTGCCGTGAGATCCCCGGTACCATTCAAGGCCATGCAGAACCGCATCCACCGTCGGTGCATCATCGCCCGATAGATTGGCTGGCCGGAGCCATGGCACGGTCCAGTCAAGCACCTTCCCATGATCAGCGATCGCCTGGTCGTCCGTAGAGAGCAGGCATACGGCACTTCCGAGACCCGCGTCGACAATTGCGCTGGCAGTGTAGTCCAACAATGGCCTCCCGGCCAAGCGCCGAAGATTCTTGCCAGGCAAACGTTTTGAGCCGCCACGGGCCGGAACGATGATCAGCAAGTCCGTCACGCCCGACCGAGTCTCCACGGTTTGGACCGAAGCCATTCGCCGGTCTTCAGCCGGGCCCACTGGAACAGCGGAACATGTGTCGGGTCCGCCCGGAACGGATCGAGATGTTCAACGGTGCTGATCCGCGTCGGATCAGACAGGGAATGCTTGACGATGTGGGTTATGACGCGATTGTTCGCGGTAAGTTGGATCTGACCCAACCATTCCGCCTCGCCTGGTGCGATCAATTCCGCAAGATTAATCATACGGTCCGTCATCGGCTCAATGCGTAAGCGCGCGGGCCGGCGGCCGTCATTGGTCAATATCTGCGCCAATATGGGTTTTCGATAGGGATTTATGAGGACGAGGCTGTCGCCGAGATCGCGCGCACGGTCGATGTGAATAACCGGATAGGCGTCCGCATACCGACCGAACGCCGCGATCTGGCCGATCACCTGCGGCGACCCGAATTTCCAGGTATGGCAGGTGAAAAATGACTTTCGATCGGGCGCCGAGTAAACGTTGTAGAAGGCTGGCGGTTTGCTCACGGCGAAAAGTGGGGCATCGTCTGCAGCACGCACGGCGAACTCGAGATAGCCGCCTTCGTCTGGCCAATCGGCCAATTCGGCCCCGCGCCACGTAATGTCGTCCGACACGGGGCGCGTTGCCGCGCCATCGACAATTTCAATCTCTTCCTCGCCGCCGTCCACAGCCTGCCCGCCGCGGAACACCGTCCAAGCGCGTATGATCGTGCCGCTGCCATTGGGCATAAGACGCGCGATCGCATCGATCGGCATCACCACCGAACAGTCGTACCCCTTCGGGAGCCAAACGATGATCGGTATTAAAAAATTAGACAGCATGCAAACTAAAGATGGTCGATCGAAAGACGCTCGCCATCGCGCGTCATGACGATGAAATGAAGCTTACCTTCACCTTGGGTTTGCCACGAGAGCCGCAGGAGGCCACCGCCTAGATCTTCCGCCACTCTGCTTGGCAATTCGACTTCATGTAGCTTTGCGCCAAAAGGAGGCACGGTGCAGTCCGCGCCGCCATAGTGCTGATCCGCGCGATCATCGTTCGCACGGTACGCGAAAGTCACTTGGTAGGGCCGCGAGCCGGAATTGACGATCGAGAAAAAGCAACGCTCCATGTCCGGGCGCCATCGCATGCGCAGCGATTTCGACTGGTCGGGTGCCGGCGCCTGAAAATGCAGGCTCGCCGCGCTCTTAGCGCACGTAATCTCGATTTGGGGCCGCGTAGTGCCTCGCACCATGGGCCCCGAGGCGTATCGGTCGATCGCGACCGAACCGACCGCGGGGTCTCGGCTCTCCGGAAAATGGGCCGACAAATTGAGCCGGAAATCGTCGTCGCGCGCCAACAAGCGCTTGTCTCGATGAACCAATTTGCCCACGCCATCGCGCAGTTGGACGTGCACGCGCATATCGCGATCTGCGCCGGGACCATCGTACAAAAGTTGATGGTTTGCCATCCACAGATATTGCTCAACGCCCCCGCCGTAAAAAACCGGCATCCAATTGGTGACATTCAGAGGCATCATTATCGGAATGCGATCGAGCACCGCATAGAGCCGCCGTTTGAGTGATGTGGCTGGCGGCGCCGGAGCCGCCCCGTCCGCCAAACTCTTGGCCGCCGTGGCATCGCGTGGCAGCTCAGTGAACAAATACTCCAAGTCCAACATGCACGCCGTGCATTTTCGCCCCGCCCCGGTTCGGTCCAAAACGGTATCGAACGCCACTGCGGGATCGGCCGCAATTTGGGCGGCAAAATCCGTGCGGGACATATTGACGCAGCCGCACAAGATTTCCGTGCCCTGTGGGGTTGCCGGGATCTGCTTCGCAGCGGCGACCATCAATGCATCATTTCCGCTATGCCGACGCTCTGTCCGGCAGGGTCAAGCGCGCCATCCGCGTGTAACCGTTTGTACCGCTCTCAACCAACGCGTACTGATAGCCCGCTGCCCGGCATTCCTGCTCCATGAAGTCGTGCGGATACCAAAAATCCTTCACGTTGCGGCGCTTGTATTCCTCAGCTGTTGAGAAGGTGAACAAGAATTGACCGCCGGGCGCGAACAGCCGCTTCATCGATCGCAACATGGTACGGATTTCCGGTGCCGGCATGTGGGTCAGCACCGACTCGGCCCAAATGTAATCAAAGCTATACCCGTCCAACTCTTTGAGTTCGCAATCAGCGACCGTGAAGGCCTCGTACCGATCGGCCGATATACCGTCCTCTGCGAGAAGGTCCCGCCCCTTCTGCAGCCGGTTCTCGGCAATGTCGACACCGACATACCGGCCCTCACTAAGATAAGGAATCGCCGCGCGGCCAGTACGCATCACGCCGCATCCATAATCCAACATGCGATGATGCGGCTGCATGCCTTGCGCCTTCAGGTGTGCAAGATGCTCCTCCGCCCGCGCCAAATATTGCTCGCTTGGCCGTTTTCCACGCCCAAGTTCCGCCTCCCGATTCATCCGGTGCGTATAGAAATCCGTCCAGTCCTTTCCGCGCAACCGATAGTGGAGCATGTAATGCGCCCACTCTTTCGGCAAAGTCAGGAAGCGGTAACGGACAGAATTGTAGTCGCCCCTCAACGTGCGTACGATCGCCTGATACATGTTCCCTTTGCTCCCGCGCGCCTGTTCCATTCCGCTTAAATAACCTGATAGCGCAGTCGCCATTCGCCGTCGACTTTTCGCCACAGATGCGGCGAGCGAAAAGCATCAGCAATCTCAAAAAATTCCGCCTCGCCCATATCGAGATAGTCAAGAAAATCAGTGAAGTATTTGCGCGGAAACTCTTGATCGTAGCGATTTACAAGCGCGACACCCTCCTCGCGCGTGATGTGATGGTTGCGGATTTCTTGGCTGGCGTCATAGGTTGTCCGGCCGATGCCGAATTTCACCAATGTGGTCCAATAATGATACGGGTCGGTCTTGTCGTCGATCGAGTTGTATTTCGAGTAGGTGCCTTCAGTCCGATCTTCGTTTGCTTCGAAACCAATATGCTCCGCTGCGTAGTAATAGTTTTCCTGCGGCGTCCATTTTAGGTAGTATCCTAAATAATGAACCTCGACCGACGCAGCGGCAAGCGCTTCGGCATCTGCCGGCATATAGGGTTCGAGTTGGCCGGGAAGAATGCCGTGGCTCGGCAGTTCGTCCATCGGCACGCCGCCGAAATACATCTGCACGTTGGCCTGACCCCGCCGCGCGAAATAGCTGAGGTCGCGCGTGGCGCTGGCGTTCTCTTTGACAGGATTGCCGTATTCCGCTTCGTTTTCGCCATAGAACACCAGGGGAATACCGGTTTTCAGCGCCATTTTCGGTGCGTAGTTCTTTTGCCCGAGAATGAACGGCTGAAACGGATGCAGCAGATTGCGAAAGGCAAGTTGGGTCAGTTTACGATGCACCTGGCCATCTGGGGTAAACAAGTAATTGTCGAAACCGCCGCGATGTAGCCACGCTTGCATATTGCGCCATCCGACATCGGTATAGAGGTGCGGCGCCCAGGTGACGGTCAGCGGGTGCATATCGAATTCATTCTTCAACACCAGCGCGGCGTAAACCGAGTCCTTGCCGCCTGAGCCGGGCACCAAACAGTCGTATGAACCGTTGCGAGAGCGGTATTTGTCGCACAATTCACCGAGGTGACGACGTCGCGCTTCCCAATCAACATCCCTGTCTTTGTGTTCGGCGTAGCGGCACGCATCGCACACGCCGTCTTCATCGAATTGAATCGTGACCTTCTTGGACTCTTTGGAATGCTCAAATTCGACCGACGACGAAGGACGCTGATTCGAGATAACGCACTTTTTGCAAAACGCGACTTCCGCCGGCAGGCCGTATTTGATTTCAAGCGGACCGTCTTCCGCATGGTCGACATGCATTCGACCGTCGATTTCGACCGTCGCTACCATGGACACCGTGAATCGTTAGTTTGCAAATTTCGTCTCCAAAAATCGCCTTAGAACTTTCAAACCGGCGGGACCGCTCTTCTCCGGATGAAACTGAACGCCGACCAGGTTTCGGGATTCGACGGCGACCGGCACATCGTGCCCGTTGACGCGAATCGTCGCCGCCACGTCGGTTTGGTTATGCGCCATCGGCGCATAGGAATGCACAAAATACATCAAGTCGTCGTTGCCGACGTTGCGGAGCACCGGTGCATCCGGATTAACGGAAAGTTTGCGCCATCCGACGTTGGGGATGCGGATCGCCGCACGATCGTCGGGACGAGGAGATGGCAGGCGCGAGACGGTGCCCGGCACCAGGTCGAGTCCGTCATGATCACCGAATTCCTCACTGCGGCTCAGGAGTAATTGGCATCCAACACATATGCCGAGGATCGGGGTGCCGCGCGCCGCCGCCGCTTTGAGCGGTTCGACCAGCCGGCGATCGCGCAACCCCTTCATGGCTTCACCAAACGCACCGACGCCCGGAAAAATGATCCGTTCGGCCGTTTCGATGTCGTCCGGTGCACCGGAGGTTTTGTAAGGGGCATCAAGATGCGCAAGCGCTTGTCCGATGCTAAACAAATTGCCGCGCCCATAATCAACGACCACGTTCATCGGCTCACACCGAGCGCACCGCAATATCCGCGCCGGCGAGCGCCGCGCGAAGCGCGGGAAGCGAGGATAGGTCGTAATGAAACAGGCTCGCGCAGGCGATCGCATCCAGACCATCGTCGCGCACCGCCGCGGCGATATGGTCTGGCGCGGCCGCGCCACCGCAACCGATCACCGGAATCTCCACACGAGCACGCACGGCTCGAAACAAGTCGTGATCAAAACCCTTGCGCGTGCCCTCGCGATCGACCGAGGTGATGAGGATTTCACCGGCCCCGCGTTGCTCGGCTTCGACAACCCAATCCAATACATCGACATCGGTGCGCTCTCGGCCGTTATCGGTCAGGGCTTCCCATTGGCCGGGCGCGCGTTGCTTCGCCTCCACCGACAACACAATGCATTGGCTGCCGAAAATCCGTGCGGCTTCGTCGATGAAATCAGGTCGGGCGATGGCCGCGGTGTTGATGGCGACTTTGTCGGCGCCACTTCTGAGCGCCGCGACGATATCGTCGCTTTGTCGAATACCGCCGCCAACCGTCAGCGGCACAAATATATCGCGCGCCGCTTCTTCGACGACACCAAGGATATTGTTGCGGCCATACAATGACGCGACGGTATCCATGTAGATGATTTCGTCGACACCTTCTTCGTAATAGCGTCGCGCGATGGGCCCCGGCTGCCCGACCACACGCAAGCCTTCCAAGTGGATGCCCTTGATGACATTCGGGCCCTTGATATCGAGCCGTGAGATCAATCGGATCGGCGGAACCGCTTCATTCGGCGTCGACTGCAAGGCACTCCCGGCCGTAGCGGCGACGTTCATGCTTGCTGGCCCTTCATCCTAAGCCTTGGCACGGGAACTTCGCCGCCATCGCCGCAGCATCTTGTTGGCTTGCGACAAGGTCGTTCCCAGAACCACCAAATCGGCGGGCATCTGCGTCAAGGCTACGCAGACAACGAAGACCGCGAAGCCATTCGGCGCCATCAATACGAGCGGTGCAACGAAGGAAACGGTGACCATGATGGCCAAGGCGCGCTCTTCGAGTTTTCGCGCGCCCGCGACCTCTTCCAAAACCGTGTCGTCAATCGGGCCGCTTTGAGAGATCATCCATTCGCGGAAAAAGCTCAGGCGGTTGCGCGTCATCTGCGCGGCAAGCGCGACCAGCGTGACGAGCGCGCCAAGCACGAGCAGCGCGTCCGAGCCGGTCGCAATCCAAGCGCCCATACCAGCTGCAAATGGAGCGAGAAAGACGAACACGCCGTCGG
>JANQOH010000436.1 GCA_028289725.1 Alphaproteobacteria bacterium | reverse complement strand
GGTCATGGCGGGCTGCCCAAGTGGATCCCATTTCTCGACGCGTTGGCCGCCGATTTCGAAGTCATCGTGCCGTCTCTTCCGGGCTATCCCGGCGCAGAGGGACACCACGAATTGGACGGTCATATCGATTGGGTGCTCGCCGTCGGCGAGCTTTTACGCGGCACGGGCTTGGATGACGCGGCCGGGCTGATTGGATCCGGACCGGGCGGGTCGTTTGCCGCGGAAGCGGCGGCGTTTTGGCCGCAATCCGTTCCTAAGCTGGCGCTGATCGCGCCGTGGGGCCTGTTCGATGAAAAGGACCCGATGACCGATCCGTGGGGCCAACGCAAACCCGACATCGCCGGCCTGCTGTGCCACGACCCGGAAAAATGGAACGCGCTGAAAGCCGCGCCCGAAGGCGCCAACTCGGTCGAGTGGCCAATCGAACAGGCGCGCGCCATGGAAGCCTCCGCGCGGGCATTTTGGCCGCTCGGCAATTCGGGGCTGGGGCGGCGCCTCCACCACATCCAATGCCCGACTCTCTTATTGTGGGGCGACGCGGACCAAGTGGTCCCGCGTAGCTATGCGGACAAATTCGCGAACGGCATCAACGGCGATTCGAAAACCGAAATGATCGCCGGCGCCGGACATTTGGCGGAACTCGACAAACCATCCGAAACGGCCGCCGCAATTCGAGACTTCATCGCCTAAGAACGGAAAGGGAATTTTGATGCGTTGCGAGGTGGTTGCGGTTGGCACCGAGCTGTTGCTCGGCCAAATCGTCGATACCAATTCGTCGTGGATCGGCGAACATTTGGCGCTGGCGGGCATCGACTCGCATTTCCAAACCAAAGTCGGCGACAATCTCGACCGCATGATTGCGTGTATCCGGCTCGGTCTCGAGCGCGGTGACGCGGTGATTACGTGTGGTGGGTTGGGGCCGACGCAGGACGACATCACGCGCGAAGCAATCGCCGAGGTGATGGGCGTGCCGCTGGTTCGCCAACAGGACATGGGCGCGCACATCCGTGCTCTGTTCGAGCGGCGGGGGCGCGCGATGGCGGAGAACAATCTGCGTCAGGCCGATCTCCCGGAAGGCGCCAAATTCATTCCCGAAATGCCGGGCACCGCGCCCGGTCTGATTTGCCCAGTCGGCGATAAGGTCGTGTATGCCGTGCCGGGTGTGCCGCACGAAATGCGCACCATGATGCAAGGCACCATCCTGCCTGATTTGCAGAAGCGCGCCGGCGTGAACGCCGTCATCAAAAGCCGTGTGGTGAAAACCTGGGGCAAGACCGAATCCGGCCTCGCCGAGATGCTCGCCGACCGCATTGACGCGCTTGACGCTTCGGGCACCGCGACACTCGCTTTTCAGGCAAGCGGCATTGAAGGTCTCAAAGTACGCATCACGGCAAAAGCCGCGGACGAAGCAAGCGTTGAAACGGTCTTGGCCGACGAGGAAGCGCTAATACGGAAAATTCTCGGTGATTCTGTGTTTGGGACCGATGATCAGACCATGGAGTCGGTTGTGCTCGCCATGCCGCGGTCCGCGAGCATG
>JANQOH010000085.1 GCA_028289725.1 Alphaproteobacteria bacterium | reverse complement strand
ACACATGGCCTCCGGTGCCGCCGGCTGCAATCACCACCGGACCGCTCGACGCCCGGTTCATTGCCAGCCTCCGGGCTTCGGCCGCCATCGGGTTAACGCCAGCAGCATCCCCATGCCAATCGCCAGCGCCAACATCGATGACCCGCCGTAAGACATAAAGGGCAGGGTCATCCCTTTGGTCGGCACCAGACGAAGCGTCACCGCCATATTGATCAGCGCCTGCAGGCCGAATTGCGTCAGCAGGCCGGCCGAGGCGAGCAGGACAAACAAATCTTCTTCATCGGCCAAACGGATCAATCCACGCAGAACGATGAAGGCGAACAAGCCGACAATCAGCAAGCAAACGATCACGCCGAATTCCTCTCCAACCACCGCGAAGATGAAATCCGCGTGCGCATCCGGCAGGTGATCCTTCACGACGCCCTCACCCGGACCGCGCCCAAACAGGCCGCCATTCGAGAAGGCGCGCAGCGATGTCTCGACTTGATAATTGTCGCCGACGGTCGGATCGATGAACGTATCGATACGACTTTGGACGTGACTGAAACTGAAGTAGCCCACCATCAAGCCACCGATGCCGATCCCGACCAGCGCGCCAACCCAGAAAACCGACAATCCGGCGAGGAAATATTGCGCGAACCACACCGCAGCGACAGTTAACGCCATGCCGAAATCGGGTTGCAGCATCAAGGCGAGCAGCACCGCCGCCAGCAGCGTCGCTGCAATTGCATCGCCCGGAAAGCGATGAACTTGGCGCTGCGCGGCGAACAGCCAGGCCGCAATCACCGCCAAGGCCGGTTTCAAGAACTCCGACGGTTGGATCGACAGGCCGCCCAGGCTCAGCCAACGGCGCGCGCCCTTGGCCTCATCGCCGACAAACACGGTGATCAGTGTCAAGAGAAGCGCCACACCGAGCAGGACGACCGCGAGGCGGCGGACACCGGTCGGCGAAAGCAGCGACACGACGAACATGACGGCTAGCACGGGTATCAACAGCGCCAAATGACGCCGGAAGAAATGAAAACTGTCGAGATTGAGTTTTTCGGCAACCGGCGGGCTCGCACCAAGCACCATCAGCACGCCGGCGCCGATCAAGAGCAGCAAAGACGCCAGTAGCCAGCGGTCGACGGTCCACCACCAACGGCCAAGCAGGCTGATATCGGTGCGCGCAAAACTGCTCATGCGTCACACCTGTCGCGCTCTGCGTTCAGGTCGTCGGGCAGCGCCGCGACCAGCGTCCGGAAGGCATCGCCGCGCGCCTCGAAATCACGGAATTGATCGAAAGACGCACAGGCCGGGGACAGCAACACCGCAGCGTCCTCTTCACCGTCGCGTACGGCGCGCCCAGCAGCCGCGGCCACGGCGGCCTCCAAGGTGCCGCATTGGGTCGCCGCGACTTGCCCGTCGAGTGCCTCGGCAAATGAGGCGGACGCTTCGCCAATCAAGAACGCGTGGCGCACCCGATCAAAGTACGGCGCTAGTTCGGACAAATCGTCGTCCTTGGCCCGGCCACCGGCAATCCAGTAGATCGCGTCATAGCACCCAAGCGCTTGCGCCGTCGCTGTCACATTGGTTGCTTTGCTATCGTTCACAAATCGAACGCCGGACTTGCGGCCAACCAATTCCTGCCGGTGCGCAAGCCCGGGATACGTCGCCAGGCCCTGTGCCGCGCGCGCCGGTTCGATGCCAAGAGCGCGGGCCACCGCATAGGCCACGGCCGCGTTTTGCCAATTGTGACGACCCGGCAGCGTCTCGATCTCCGACAGGGTCGCCACGTCGCGTTCGCCACGGTCCAAACCATCGACAAGAACGCCGTCCCGAACGAAGACGCCGTCATCGACCGGCCGTTCGGCGGAGACCGCGATGAGTTTTTGTGCGCCGCCCGCGGCCAGATCGTCAAACACCGCGGCCGTGATTTTGTCATCGACCGCAATCACGGCGGTGCAGCTATTCGTCTGTCCCGAAAAAATCCGGCGTTTTGCCGCCACATACCCGTCCATGCCGCCATGCCGGTCGAGATGGTCCGGCGTAATGTTGAGCAGCGCCGCCACGTCGAACACCACGCGGCTGGTCAAGTCGAGCTGATAGGACGACATTTCGAGCACATAGATGCCGCGATCGCCGACCGGCTCCAGGTCGAGCGCGGCGGTGCCAAGATTGCCGCCCACTTGCACTGTCACGCCGGCATCGTCCAACAAATGACCCAACAAAGCGGTGGCGGTTGACTTACCGTTGGTGCCGGTGATGCCCACCAAACGCGGACCGGTCGTCGCCGCGCCGCCGTCCGGCCGGAGCGAACGTCCCAGCAGTTCCACTTCGCCCAATATTTCGACGTCAGCGTCGCGCGCCGCGCGAACGACGGGGTGCGGTTCCGGGTGGTGAAGCGGCACGCCAGGACTGAGCACCAGCGCCTCAACGCCGGCCCAGTCGCTGTCCACAAGCTTGGTGGCGTGTGCGCCGGCGGACTCGGCCGCGTCGCGGCGCGCTACATCGTCATCATCCGCGAGCACGTCGGCGCCACCGGCCGCGAGCGCGCGCACGGCGGCCAATCCGGCACGCCCGAGGCCGAAGACGGCCACTTTCGCGTCGCGATATGCGGACACCGGGATCATTGCGTCACCTGAGCTTGAGGGTCGCGAGCCCGGCCAGCGCCAGGATGGAGGCGATGATCCAGAACCGGATGACAATGGTCGGCTCTTCCCAACCCTTCTGCTCGAAGTGATGATGCAGGGGCGCCATGCGGAACACCCTGCGGCCGGTCAGTTTGAACGACGCGACCTGCACGATCACCGACACCGCTTCGAGAACGAATAGGCCGCCAATGATTGCGAGCACCAGTTCGTGCTTGGTGATCACGCTGATTGTCCCCAGCGCCCCGCCCGCGGACAGGCTGCCGGTATCGCCCATGAACACCATGGCCGGCGGTGCGTTGAACCACAGAAAACCTAAACTGGCGCCAACCAACGCGCCACAGAGCACCGCCAATTCGCCGGTGCCCGGAATGCCATGGATCTGCAGATATTCCGCGAAGACAGCGTTGCCGACGAGATAGGATATGAAACCGAAACACGCCGCCGCGATCATGATCGGCACGATCGCGAGACCGTCCAGTCCATCGGTCAGATTGACGGCGTTCGACGCGCCGACTACCACCAGCATGGCGAACGGAACAAAGAACCAGCTGAGTTGGATCAGAAGATCCTTGAGAAACGGCACCGCCATAGTGGTCGCGAATTGCGGCGGCACCAGGCGCGTGATCCACATGGTCGCAATCAGCGCGATCGCGAACTGAATGAGCAATTTGAGGCGCCCGGGCAGGCCGCCATGATGGCGCCGCGTCACTTTCAAATAGTCGTCGATGAAGCCGACGCCGCCGAAGCCAAGCGTGACCATCAACACGATCCAAACATATTGGTTCGACAGATCCGCCCACAGCAACGTCCCGACGACCACCGCAAGCAAAATCAGGAACCCGCCCATCGTCGGCGTGCCCTGCTTGGTTTGCAGGTGACTCTCCGGCCCGTCGGTGCGGATCGGTTGGCCGGCGACTTGACGTGCCTTGAGCCAGCGGATCACGGAGGGTCCGAGAATGAAGCTGAGAAGCAACGCCGTGATAACCGCGCCGCCGGTCCGAAACGTGAGATAGCGAAACAGATTGAACAGGCCAAAGTCGTCGGCATAGGGGACCAGCAAATTGTAGAGCATGCGTTTCGACCCCCCGCTCAGCCGTCGCCATTGGCTGTCAGCGGCCAGTCGCCGCCCTTCGTATTGCCGGCCAAATCGCGCGCGCTGGTCTGCAACGCCATAACCACGCGATGCATCGCGCTGCCGTGCGAGCCTTTGACCAGCACGACGTCCTCCGCGCCCAACGATCCGATCAGCGGTTGAATGAGGGCATCGGCGCTGCCGGAGTGCGGCCCCCGCTGCGCTTCCGGCAGCGCCTCATGCAGGGCCGCCATCAGCGGACCCGCCGTGAACACCATGTCGATTTTCGAAGATTTGAGATCGGCGGCAAGCTCGGCATGCAGATCCTGTGCTTGATCGCCAAGTTCGAGCATGTCGCCCAGCACGGCGACCCGCCGGCCACCCTGCGCTGGTTCGATATCGTCGAGCACCGCGAAGGCGGCGCGCATCGACGCTGGGCTTGCATTGTAGGAATCGTCGATGAGCTCGACCGGTCCCGCCGGCAACAACAATCGGTGACGCGCGCCACGGCCTTCCGGAGCGCGCATGTCAGCAATCGCTGCTGCCGCCTTTTCGATGTCACGCCCTAGCGCGTGAATGATCCCGAGTACACCGAGGCTGTTTTGTACCCAATGGCGGCCGGCCACATTCAGCGAAAAGTGCAGCGGCTTGCCCTCGACCACAGCCTCCACGCGGTTTCCGCCATCAACTGATTCATGAGTACACAAACGAATTGTGCAATCCGGTAGCGACCCGAACGTGACAATGCGTTCGATGTCGTTCTCCTGCGCCGCAACGGCCAGTTGCCGATAACTGGGATTGTCGCGGTTCAACACCGCGGCGCCCCCTTGCGTAACGCCCTCGAAGATTTCCGCTTTGGCGTCCGCGATACGATCGACGCTGTCAAAGAACTCGAGATGCACGGCTTCCACCGTGGTGATCAGCGCCACGTCGGGCTGCGCGATGCGCGTCAGGTCCGACAGCTCCCCAGCATGGTTCATGCCCATTTCGATGACGGCGAAGTCGGTTTCGGGATCCAACCGCGCAAGCGTCAATGGCAATCCGAACTGATTGTTAAAGCTCCCTTTGCTGGCGTGGACCGAGCCAAGCGCCGAGAGCGCCAAGGCCGTCATTTCCTTGGTCCCGGTCTTGCCCACGCTGCCGGTAATCCCGACAACTTTGGCTTTTGCCCTGCGGCGTGCCGCCGTCCCGAGCGCCTCCAAACCGGTCAAGGTGTCCGGCACTAAGACCAACGGCCGCGCCGCCACATCATCCGCCTCCGGCAATCGGGAAACGAGCGCGGCAACGGCACCTTTGGCCAGCGCGTCTTCGACGAAATCATGTCCGTCGAAATTCGGGCCGACAATGGCGATGAACAGGTCGCCCGCCCCGACGGTTCGGCTGTCGATCGAAACGCCGGTGGCGGCGAAATCAGCATATCCGGTCCCGCCGGTGGCTTCGACAACTTGATCGCGTGTCCACAATGGGTGCGTCATGTCTCGACTCCCTGAGCCGCCAACGCT
>JANQOH010000398.1 GCA_028289725.1 Alphaproteobacteria bacterium | reverse complement strand
TATCAGGCCTCCTGTTCCGCAATCTCGGCGGCCCGGCGTACGGCTCCGACGATGTTGCTGTAGGTGGCACAGCGGCACAGGTTGCCGTCCATCGCGGCGACGATCTCGTCGTCCGTCGGACGCGGGTTGCGCGCGATGAACGCTGCCGCTTGCATGATTTGCCCGGACTGACAGTATCCGCATTGCGGGACTTGGCTTTCGAGCCAGGCTTGTTGCACGGGATGCCGGTCGGCATGGTGCAAACCTTCAATCGTGGTGATTGAAGTGCCGGCCACTTCGCCAACGCCAATCTGGCAGGAACGCACTGCCACGCCGTCGACATGGACGGTGCACGAACCGCACAAGCCGGCGCCGCAACCATATTTGGTTCCGGTGAGTTGTAACTCCTCCCGGATCGCCCAAAGCAAGGGCGTATCCTCGGGCGTGTCGACAAAGTGACTACGCCCATTGATAGTCAGATAAGGCATGTTCAGACCTCTCCCTTCCGACGAAACCGCATATCCGCACAAATCGCTGCCGTGCACACTCCACCAATGCGCCAGCATGGCGAAGTGAGAACGCGCTCCAGGAAAGCAAAGCGGTTGCCGAAATGCGGCGCAATCCGGATTGCGCCAACCTTATCCACTTTGCGCCAAAGCGACCGACCGCGCTTGACTCCGATGGTTTCAGCGGGCGAAGCTTTGTTTTCGAGGTTTGGCCCGCACCGCTGAAATGGCGGATATCGTTGGCTGTAAAGGTCGGTAATGCCGGTGAATTCCGACACCGCAGCACGACGCGATAGGGAGATGTGAGCCGTGGCGACGGTCGCCGTTGCGCAGGACCGCCGGCCGCTGGCCGGGTATCAAATTGTCTCGACTGCCAAATTGGATGAGGCGGTCGAAGTGATCTCTGACACCTATTGTGGACACGAGGTCCGCATCCTCGAACCGATCTCGGATCTGAATTTTGATTTTTGCGAAGCGCGGTTTGGCCGTGTTTCCGTCGGTGCGATGTCGTTCAACGCCGACATTCATTACGACCTCGGCGAAACCGAAAATTATTTCTTGATTCAACTCGCCGATATCGGCGCGATTGAATATGTGAATGGCGGCGAGGTCTGCCGTGTTACCCCCGAACGGGGCATGGTGACCTCACCGACGCGGCCACTGCTCATTCACTACGGCAACGCGTCGCGCGGGTTTATATTCAAGATCCAGAAATCGGCGCTCGAAAATCACTTGCAAACCCTTACCGACACGCCGGTTGGAAAGCCGTTAATCTTCGATGCCGCCATGGATCCGCGCGCGGAGTTTTCGCACCGATACAGACGATTGCTACGCTATTTACTTGATGAAATTGACACAGACGATGCTCTGCTAAATCGACCACATTGGGTCGCGGGCCTGGAAGACATGGCGATGACCGCCCTGCTCACCGGCCAGCCACACAATTATGCGAAATACTTTGAAACGCCGGCGCCATCGGCCGCGCTTCGCCAGGTCGAAACCGTTGAAGCCTTTATTGCGGCGAACGCAACCAGGCCCCTCACCATCGATGATTTCGTGACATTGACCGGTGTCAGCGGGCGGTCATTGTTTCGGGCATTTCGACGTTATCGCGGCTATTCGCCAATGGCTTATGTGCGATCCACGCGCCTCGCGCTAGCCAGAGACCGCCTGCGGGACAGCGGACCCAGTGAAACAGTCACGCGTATCGCGGAGGAATGCGGCTTTGAGCATCTTGGCCGTTTCAGCGTCGCGTACGCCAAACGCTATGGCGAAACGCCGTCCGCAACCTTACGCAAGAAGCGCCGGCGCAACAGCTGAGGCGGTTTGTTGATCTATTCTAAATGGATCGGCGCATCTGGGTAGAAGGCAGCGAACGCGAAAGCGAAATCGACGCTGTAAGGCACATCCGACCATGTCCCGTCGGCCTGTTTTTGTTGCGCGATCACGTTCCCGACATCCATGCCCTCCGCAATGATCTGCGCATCGAGCGCTGAGTTCTGACCGGGTGTCCAAGTGATGCGCAAGTCGCCGGCCACCACTTCGCCATTCGCGCGCAACAGGTCAAGGCTCCACGCTTCCGCGCCAATACGGACCACGCGCGCCAAGGGCGCGATCCCATCCGGCATGGGTCCTGAATAGAGGAATGGGCGGGGCGCGCTGTCATAGTGCACATAAGGATTCTGGCCGTATGGACGGGCCGCATCACCCACCAAAACGGTGCCTTCGGGCGCCCGTTCCGAGAAATTCTCGAATGATTCAAGCCGGGCCGGAATCATACGCAACTCGGATCCCGTTAGCGTGCCAATGATCGCCTGTCCGACGAATTGCTGCCACCACGTTTCGGTTTGGCGGTCGTACATGATCAAATCGGAATTGCGCAATCGGCCGGTTGTGCCGAAATCGTGCACCTGGTCGTCCAGGCGACGGTCGAATACCACGGCGGTATTGCACAAGGGACAATAGGTCACCGCGACCGGGACGCCGCCGAGCTCATCGTTGGCGATTTCGTGCCAAATCAAGACACGCAATGGGTAGGCCCGTGCTTCCCCGTTGATCACGAGACCGACCACGGGTTCGGTGGGGCCCAGACCTTTCGCGGCTTCGGCCAAGGAAACCGCCTGTGGCCGGTCGATCGCGGGTATGCGATCACGCGGCACGCCGCCGGATCGGACCTCCGACCAATCGACCGCGCTAATCGAAAAGTCTGCTTTCGGGAATTCGCGCGTTAAGGACTCGGGCCACTGAGCCAGGCCCGGCGTCGCCGAAATAACGAAAATCAGGCCGGCAATCCAGCAAAGTGCGTTTCGGCGGGGCATGGCAAATTCCTCAAACAACCAGCGGCATACAGAGTGTGAGATGGAGGGGGGTGACCTCGCAAGCAAGGCCGCGACCCGCGCCGCGAAATGTGAGCGGACGTGAAGAGGGCTTCGCGCGTTCGCATAAATCTTGCGATGGACCGTTCCGGCGGCCAAAAAGGCGCGCAATGTCTTGGCAAGAAGGAGCTGCGGTGATGCCGATCCGAACCGAACGCGTGGACTTCAAAGGGGCGCATGGCCTGACGCTGGCGGCGCGGCTCGACCGACCGCTGGCGCCGCCGCGCGCTTACGCACTATTCGCCCATTGCTTTACCTGCTCGAAAGATATCTTCGCGGCCTCGCGCATTGCGCAAGCCTTGGCGGACTGCGGTATCGCGACCCTGAGATTTGATTTCACAGGTCTCGGCCACAGCGAAGGCGAGTTCGCCAATACGAACTTTTCGTCAAACATCGAAGACTTGGTCGCGGCGGCGGATTTTTTGCGCGCTGAATATGATGCGCCTAAAGTTCTTGTCGGCCACAGTTTGGGCGGCGCAGCGGTCTTGGCGGCTGCGCCGCAAATCCCTGAAGCGCAAGCCGTTGCGACGATCGGCGCGCCGGCAGACCCCGGTCATGTCGCGCATTTGGTGGCGGATGCGCGGGGTGAAATCGAAGCCAAAGGCGAAGCGGAGGTAACAATCGCCGGCCGCGCCTTTCGCATCCAAAAACAGTTCCTTGAAGACATAGAGGGGCACCAGCTGTCTGAAACCGTGGCCGCACTCAAGAAGGCGTTGCTGGTGTTTCACGCGCCACGCGATCAGACAGTCGGCATCGAAAATGCCGGTGCCATCTTTGCCGCCGCGAAGCATCCGAAAAGCTTCGTCAGTTTGGACACGGCGGACCATTTGCTAAGCAAGCGGGCGGACGCGGCTTATGTCGGCGCCGTCTTGGCGGCTTGGGCCGAGCGATACGTCGAAACAGCGGCCGCGCACGCGTTAGCCGATACGTCGGACGGAGAAGCCGCTGTTGCCGAAACGCGTGAAGGGCGCTTCCCGCAAATCATAGCCGTTGGATCGCACCGCCTGCGCGCGGACGAACCGGAGTCGGTCGGTGGTTTCGACAGCGGCCCGACGCCGTACGACTTGTTGCTCGCCGCCCTCGGTTCCTGCACGAGCATGACGATGCGCCTTTACGCAGACCGGAAAAAGATCCCGCTCGACCGTGCGACGGTGCGCCTGCGGCACGAGAAGATTCATGCCGAAGACTGCGCCGAATGCGAGACCAAGGAAGGCAAGATCGACCGGATCGAGCGTCAGATCACCCTTGAGGGTGACTTGACAGACGAGAACCGCGCTGCGCTCTTGCGGATTGCCGATCGATGTCCAGTCCATCGGACTCTCCACAGCGAAGTCAAGATTGTCGACGCTGACCTATGACCCGATGCTTTTGAACAACCGCCAGGCCCTATACGGTGCCAACATCCAAATTTTGAATTGCGGAAAAATCAAGATGAAGAAGCAAGTTATTGTCCTAGGGGGAGCAGTCTTGTTCGCCTTTGCGCCGCCCGCGTCGGCCGAATTGAGTTGCGACGCCATTGCCGGTGAAGCACCCCTATACGCCGACCAGATCGAGGCCTTCGGCCAAACCTTGGCCCCACCCGGATGCGACATGGCCTGGTCTCAGGCCATGCGCGCGCGTCGGAACGTCAATCTGAGCGACGGCATCGTCTTGCGTGAGGAGACGTGGGGCCTGTTGGTTGAAGAACGCGCCGACGATTGCACGGTCAACGGCGAGGCTATCGAAACAGGCACGCTTACGCGGCTCGCGGCGCGTTGCGAAACGCGATACCAATGCGTCGACGGGATCGCCGAAGTCACGACGGAAACGAGCTGCGAACGCGCACCCTGAGAGCCGACCCAATGCTATGATGTCCGGATCGAATCGGCATCACGCATGAGGCAGCCATGAGCGATCGACCATCGGCGACGGATACCACTGCCTTGTGGGCGCCGCGCTATATGGGCCTGCCGAGTTTTATGCGAACACCGGTGGTGTCCGACCCCGCCGATGTCGACATCGCGATGATCGGCGTGCCGTATGATGGCGGCGTGACCAATCGCCCAGGTGCCCGGCATGGTCCGCGCGAGATGCGCAGCGCATCGACCATGATGCGCACCATTCATCATGTGACACGCGTTAATCCGTTCGATTTGTGCCGGGTGGGCGATTTGGGCGATGTCGCGTTCACCAAGGTTCACGACCAGGACGCGACGTTCGAGGACATCACCAAATTCTACGCCGGGGTGCATGCCGCCGGCGCCGTGCCGCTCACCGCGGGCGGCGACCACAGCATCACCTATGCGATTTTCCGCGCCATCGCCGCGGACCGGCCGATTGGCATGGTCCATATTGACGCCCACACCGACACCTGGGATGAATTTCTCGGCTCAAAATTCGGCCACGGCTCGCCGTTCCGACGCGCGGTGGAAGATGGCTATTTGGACCCAAAACGCGCCGTCCAAATAGGAATTCGCGGCGCACAAATTGCGCCCGACGGTTGGGACTTCTCACTGAACGCCGGCATGCGGGTGATCTTCATGGAAGAGTTCACCAAGCTCGGTGTCGACGCGGTGATCGATGAAGCACGGCGCGTTGTCGGCAATGGCCCCACCTATGTCAGCTTCGATGTCGACGGCTTGGACCCGGTGTATGCGCCGGGCACGGGCACGCCGGAAATTGGCGGTCTAACGACTATCGAAGGACAAGCGCTGCTTCGCGGTTTGCGCGGGCTTGACCTCATCGGCGGCGATGTCGTCGAGGTCGCGCCGCCCTTCGATCCGTCGGGCAACACCGCGCTGGTCGGCGCCACCATGATGTACGAAATTCTGTGCCCGCTAGCCGAAGCGTTTGTCGCACGAAAATCCAACGCTTAGACAAACGCCATCGACAAAAAAAGCCCGGCCGACGAAACGACCGGGCTTTTCTTTGTTCGAGACTTGGTCTCAGTACAAGTTCTGCGCCGAAACCATTGCGTAAAGCATTGGGATCGACAGCATTGTGTTGGTCCGCGAGAACAGCATCGCCTTGCGCGCGGATGCGGGCTTCGCCTCCGCCGGCGCGTCAACAATGCCCAAGGCGATCTTTTGGTTTGGCCAAATGATGAACCAAACGTTGAACGCCATGATCAGGCCAAACCACATGCCGAAGCCGATCGCCGCGTGTTTGATCACACCATCGGTCAAACCCAGGGCCAGTGCTTGGCCGAGATAGCCATTCATCCAAGCCAGGATCAGGCCGGTCACAACGGTCGCCAAGGCTGCCCAGCGGAACCAGAAGAGCGCGGCAGGTGCGATGACCTTACCGATCGCCGGTTTCTGTTCATCCGGGATCTTCGGCATACTCGGTATCTGCACGAAGTTGAAATACCAAAGAATGCCGATCCACATTACGCCGCTGAGCACATGCAGCCAGCGGAAGAAAAATGCCCAATATTCGTGTCCGAGTTCCATAATTCCCCTCCTATCGCGCTGACCGGCGTTAGCCGCCGATCGCCGAGACCAGGAGAACCATGATCACCGTGATCACCAGGCCCATGACGATCGTCATGTGCAGGGATTCAAGCGGATTCTTCATCAAGGCTGTCTCCTCTCCAAAGGCCTTTACGGCCCCACTCCGAGCCCCGTGTCGACACCAGTCGGCTTATCCCGCCGGCGCGCACCGGCACGGCCCGCTACTAAGCCGCACATTAGCGCCGCGCCGACACAGACGCAAAAGAAAGCCCCGCGCGAGGCGGGGCTGTAGTGAATGCGAGGTTCGAGTGGAGTGGAGACTCAACGCGTGAAACCTAGGCCTAACGTGCCGGGGCGCCCTTAACATGGGTTAGTTTCGAGGAAATTTCTTTCCGAGTCAGAAGGCATGATTTGGATCGATACCAATGACTTGCGCCCCGAATCATCATGGTTCGAGGCGCTGGAAACTGATATCTTCGGCGCCGCTCACAACTAAAACACGTGGCTAAATGGCAAGCACAAAGGAAATGCCCCATGGATCAATCCGCCAACCCCAAGCCATTCCCCGTGCTTCAAGCTTTGGACCGGCCCAGTGTGTCGAGCGATGACAAGCCGTTTCGTTTTTACGACAACCGAGAAAAATATTTACTTTTCGTAACGACCTGCAGCGAGAAATGGGTGGTCGCGGACCGCGTCGGCATGGAGCTGGCCCATTTGTCGCCCAAGCCACCGGCAATTCGCATTTTCGATGCCGGCATGGGGGACGCGACTGTGTTGACGCGCGTTATGCGGCAAGCGCACGCGCAATCTCCCACTGTCCCGATCCTTGCGGTCGCGAAGGAAATCAGCCTCGAGGATGTCCGGCTCGGACTCGAGAAAATGCCGGACCGATTCTTTGAGCATCCGGAAACGGTGCTTGTCGTGACCAATATGCGCTACACGGAGGCGCCGAACTTGTCGCCGGGCGCGAACCGCGTGAGTGCCCTCAATTGGCAGGAAGTACCGCTTAAGGGCCAATCAACGCACGAGTTCGACGAACAGATCCGGGCGCTCCAGCCTTTGGTCGCGGACGGTTGGCGGACCCGCACAAGCGAAAAGAGCGGCAATCCACTCTATGTGGTGCCATCCGTGCTCGTGATCTATCGCGAGGATCGCCGTTTCATGCTCGATTCGGTCATCCCGCAGCCGGATCAACGCAATTTGGAATATGATCTGGTTGTCGCGTCCCAGCCGTTTCAGGCCCGCATGAATGCGGAGAGCAAGGCAAAGCGGGTGCTTGCCCCGCTGGCGCGCGCACTTGCTCCGGGCGGACGGATGATCACGATACAATCGACTGGACGCGACCCGGGTTTGGAGATCATCCGCGCAATTTGGCCCGACGAAGATCCGTTTCAAACCACGCGCCATGATTTGGTCGAAGCACTCAAGAAGGACATGAAACGCGAAGCGAAGGACTTTCGGTTCCAGGTATATCCGGACCACCGGTCCGAATTTCGCTTCAATTTACAGCACCTGCCCGGCGAGGTCGGCAGCAATATCGGGACCTCGACCTTGCTGGCCGCGTGGAACGCGGCGGTATATGTGGCGCAGATCGAGGACATCCGCCTCACCGAAGCACTGCGATCCGACGAATATTTGCAGGCCACTTGGGACGTTCTGCAAAAATATGGCGGTCTGTGGTTCGTGGACGAAAGTTTCGTGGTCGAGCGCTTACCGGTCTAGCCGCGTCTACCGCCGCCGGCGCGCGGCACGGATAGGACTCAACCGAGGGCCTGGGCGGGTACGCGCCTTTCGGTGACGCCCGCACGCTTCATGGCTTCCGCCGCCGCTTCTTCCGAGCGCGGTCCCATAATGTGCGCCCCGGCAACGCCCGGGATTTGTTGCAAGGCGTCGATCAATTCGGCGCAGATAGCGATACCTTCCTCGGCCTGGTCGCTGGCCCCGTCAAGCCGCGCGATTGTGGCGTCCGGAATATGGACGCCCCACAAGTTATCGTTCATCCAGCGCGCGGACTTAACCGATTTGATCGGGCCGATGCCGATGATGAAGTACGCTTTCTCCAATATTCCTTCGTCACCGAGCCGCGCCATATAGCGGCGCACCATATCCGGCTCAAAGCAATATTGGGTTTGGAAAAATTGAGCGCCGGCGTCGATCTTGGCATGCAAGCCCGCCGGGCTCCAATCCGGTCCAGGCTCGGTCGGCGCGTCCGCGGCGCCCAGAAATAGGCGGGGCGGAGTCGAAACGGCGCGCCCGGACGGTAGCAACCCGTCGTCCCGCATCGCGCGTGCCGTCCGTAACAGGCCACGGCTATCAATATCGTGGACCGGCTTGGCGTCGGGCTGATCGCCAGCCTCCACCGAGTCGCCGCTCAGGCACAGAATATTGCCGATCCCCAGCGCCGCGGCGCCAAGCACGTCGGCCTGCAGAGCCAAGCGGTTGCGGTCGCGCATGGTGAACTGCAGAACCGGTTCCAGACCGTAATCGCGCATTAAGGCCGCCGCCGCCAGACTGGACATGTGCGTCTTGGCGCCCGCGCCATCGGTGACGTTCACCGCGTCGGCAAGACCGCTGAGCGGTGCGACCCTGGCCCGCATGTCTTCCGGCGCAGCCGAGACGGGCGGCGTCGTTCCCCCGGTCAGCACAAACACGCCTCGTGCCAACAGGGCTTGAAGCCCGCTTGCTGCGATCGCGTCTTCATTTTGCGCTGCAAGCGCCGGATCGGTCTGGCTCATGTCCTGAAATCCATCGGAGTGAAGCCGAAAAAACTAGGGTAGGCCATTCCGCCGGTCAAACCACCGGCCGCCAGACCTGCCATGCAAATCAGTCGCGGGTGACCGCCGGATCGCCGGCCAATTTGATAAACTGGCGGCATGACTGGCTTCGCCTCCCGCTTTGTCGCTGCTCTGCTGACCACAACCATGCCTGCCGTAGGGAACTGCACGGACGCGTCAGATCCTGGTGAGGCGCTCGGCCACGCCGCATTGGGAGGTCCTTCGGGCACGACGGAGGTCGACGACCAAATGGCCTATTCCGCACCCGTTCCGGTTCTTGGCGCGGACCAAAGGACTGATTTCGCGGCGGGGCGCCGGCTGTTTCGGGTCGTTTGGCGCGAGCGGGCTTTCTCAGAAGACACCGCCGGCACGGCGGGTCTGGGCCCCCTGTTCAACCACCGGTCTTGCGCCGGTTGCCATGTGCGAAACGGGCGAGGCCGGCCGCCGGACGCCGACTTGTCTGGTCCAGCAAACGGCATGATCTGGCGCGTGCTGTATCCAGAAGACGGCAAGGCTCTCACGGATCGGCCATTTGGCGCTCAAGTCCAGGACCAAGCCGTGCCCGGGACAGGCTACGAAGCCCGGATTGCACTGAGCTATCGCGAGATGCCCGGCCAATTTGCCGACGGCGCCGCTTATAGCCTGCGTGCTCCAAGCTATCGGCTCAACCTCCATCCGGAAGCAAAAGGGCATGCGCCGGGCCTGTCACCGCGAATACCGCCGGCCGTGATTGGCGGGGGATTGATTGAGGCCGTCGACCAGGCGGAATTGGCCGCTCTTGCCGACCCATTCGACCAGGACGGCGATGGGATCTCGGGGCGCCTGTCCGTGATCCAAAGCGGTGAGGCGAAACGTCTTGGTCGCTTCGGCTGGAAAGCGAGCCAGGCCACGCTGCGCGATCAAGTGGTCGAGGCCACCGCGGAAGATTTCGGCTTGGCCTCGCGCGACCGGCCGCACGGCGGGTGCGCGCGCATCCAGATCCAAACACTCCCATCTTGCGCGCAAGAGGTAGAAATCGCCGCGAGCGCAATTGATCAGATCGTGTCCTATTTGCGCGGCCTCGCGGTGCCGTCGCGACGCGACGTGGCCGACCCCACCGTCCGGCGCGGCGCTACGCTATTCATGGAAGCCGGCTGTGCGCGTTGCCACGTGCCAAGCTTGCCGACCGGCGACTACCCGCCCTTTCCAGCCCTCGGAAACCAAATCATTCATCCGTTTACCGATTTGCTTCTGCACGATATGGGCCCGGGATTGGCGGATCCTGCGTCCGACGGTGCGACCGACGCCCGCGAATGGCGAACTGCGCCGCTTTGGGGCATCGGCTTGACGGCCGACGTCAATGGGAATGGCTATTTCCTCCATGACGGGCGCGCCCGATCGCTTATGGAAGCGGTGTTGTGGCACGGCGGCGAAGCGGTTGCCGCGCGCGAGTCCGTGCTTGCAATGTCGCGCCACGACCGCACCGCATTGGTTGCATTCCTGAGGTCGCTTTAGGGCCGTCTGACACAGATTGGTGACACTTTACACAACGGTGTGACGCAGCCTTGCGACGCGAATTGACGCTGCATAAGTTGGGGCCATACGAAACGCGGCCAAACGCGGATGGAGTCCGCGTCAGGCCGAACAATCAACCGGCAATACCCAAAAATTCGAAGGAGATGGGCAATGTTCCGTTCCGCTGTCGCCGCGGGCCTCGCACTGGTCATGACCACGGCTGTGGTCGGCTCCGCGCAGGCCCATGATCATGTCAACACCACCTTCTTCGGCACCGCCATCGAAGGCTACGATCCGGTCGCGTATCACACCGCCGGTCAGCCGCTCGAAGGGTCCTCCGATTTCGAATATGAGTGGCAGGATGCGACATGGCGCTTTGTGAGCGCCGAAAACCGCGATCTTTTCGCTGCCGACCCTGAAAAATACGCGCCCGCCTATGGCGGCTATTGTGCCTACGGCGTGTCCCAGGGCGCGAAACCGGGGATAGAACCCGACGCATGGCGCATTGTCGACGGCCAGCTGTACCTTAACCTGAACAAGAACATCCAAGCCCGGTGGGAGCAGGACATTCCGGGCTACATCGCCAAGGCGGACAAGATCTGGCCCACGATTATGGACAATTGACCGAAACCGACGATTTGCTCTCCGTTTCGACGAACGGGGCGCCATTGGTGCCCCGTTTTTTGTTCGGTTGCACCAAACTTGCTGGCTATGACCCATCGGACTATATTGCATCGCAATATATTTGGTGCATTGCAGAATCTTAGGAGACGGCGAGCATGCCGCGCGACAGCGAGACGAATGGCACGGTCGAGGCCGCGCTCGACAAGGAACTGGGTGGTCATTTCTTCGAGGACCTCAAAGTCGGGATGACCGACGTTTACAGCCGGACGATCACCGAAAGTGACATTGTGCTGTTTTGCGGCATATCAGGCGACACGAACCCCCTGCACCTCAATAAGGAATATGCGGCGCGGACGCGTTTTCGTGGCGTGATCGCCCATGGAATGTTGCCGGCATCGCTGATTTCCGCTGTGCTCGGCACAAAGCTTCCCGGCCCTGGTGCCGTCTATGTGAGCCAGAATTGCCGTTTCCGCGCGCCCGTGCGTGCCGGCGATACGGTGGTGGCGCGCGCTACGGTGACCGAATTGAACCCCGAAAAGCATCACGCGCACCTGGAGACAATTTGCACGGTTGGCGACCGTGTGGTCATTGAAGGTGAGGCAACGCTGCTCGTTCCAAGCCAAGAAAACGGCTAATCGAGACGTGGCTACCGTCCGAAGCACTTTTTCGTTCGCTGAACGGGTTTTCTAGCCGCGCTTCGATGCTCCGGCCCGCATGCTAAGACCCGTTCGGTTGCCACTCCCGCACAATTCCGGTAAACGCGCCGACCATGCGTATATGTCGGCATGTTTCGCGGGTGCCGCCGGAAGGCCGTGGCGCTGTCATCGCGCTTGGCAATTTTGACGGCGTTCATCTCGGCCACCGAGGCGTCATCGGACGGGCCGCGAACCGCGCCGAGCATTACGGTGCACCCTTGGGTGTTCTGTCCTTCGAGCCGCATCCGATCAAGGTGCTGCGACCCGAAATTGTCGCGCACCGGCTGACGCCGTTCCGCGCCAAGGTCAGGCGCTTGCGCGAATGTGGCGTGGAATGGTTTTTTTGCCTGCCGTTCACCCGAGCCTTCGCCAAGCGATCGCCCGAGGAATTCATCGAGTCCGTGCTCGGCCCGGCTGGCCTTGCGCCACGCCACCTGGTAATCGGCCACGACTTCCGCTTTGGCGCGGCGCGCGCCGGCAATCACGAAACTTTGGGACAAGGCGGCAAAAAGTTCGGGTTCGACGTAACCACCGTCGAGGCAATCGGGAACGCCGGCGAGATTTATTCTTCGACCCGTGTCCGTGATTATCTGAAACGCGGCGAACCCCGCTTGGCAACGGCCATTCTTGGTCATATGTGGGAAGTCGAAGCGCGGGTACTTCATGGTGACAAACGGGGCCGAGACCTGGGATACCCCACCGCGAACCTGCACTTCGACGAACATGTCGAACCCGCGTTTGGCATTTATGCCGTTTGGGCCGGCATCGTGGATGGTTCAAAAACTGAATGGCATCCGGCCGTCGCGAGCTGTGGTGTCCGGCCGACGTTCGACGGCAGCCAGTTGAAGCTCGAGGTGCATTTGTTCGATTTTGACGAAGATCTTTACGGCAAATATTTGCGTGTGGCCTTCGTGAACTGGATCCGGCCGGAGGAACGTTTTGACAGCGTTGACGATTTGATCAAACAGATGGACGAGGACTGCTATAACGCACGGTTCATGCTCAGCGGCTCGCGACCGCCGCGCGATATGGGACGAACCGCGTTCAATCAATAAGCGGCCTGATGGGCGACCGAAGGCATCGGGCACAAACGAGGCGAAAGTGACCACCGACTATAAAGCGACGCTGTTCCTGCCGCGCACCGATTTCCCCATGAAGGCCGGCCTGCCCCGGCGCGAGCCGGATTTTCTGGCGCGCTGGGAGGACATCGGCCTATGGCAGCGCTTGCGTGACGGCGCGAAAGGGCGCGAGAAGTTCATTCTTCACGATGGCCCGCCCTACGCGAACGGACCGATCCATATCGGCCACGCTTTGAACAAGATCCTTAAAGACATCGTCAACCGCGCCGAGCAAATGGCCGGGAAAGATGCATTTTACATCCCGGGTTGGGATTGCCACGGCTTGCCGATCGAATGGCAGATCGAGCAGGAATACCGGAAGAAAGGCCGTGACAAGGACGAAGTACCGGTCGACCAGTTCAGGCGTGAGTGCCGCGCCTATGCCGACAAATGGATCGAAACTCAGATGACCGAGTTTATTCGCTTGGGGGTCCAGGCGGAATGGGATCGACGCTATTTGACCATGTCATACAAGGCCGAAGCGCAAATCGTCCGCGAGCTCGGCAAATTCTTGCTCAATGGCGGGCTCTATAAGGGCGCCAAACCGGTCATGTGGTCGCCGGTCGAAAAGACCGCTTTGGCCGAAGCCGAGGTCGAGTATCACGATATCACCTCGCCCGCGATTTTTGTCCGCTTCCCGGTGGTAACCGCCTCAAACCCGGCGCTGGAAGGTGCGGATGTAGTCATCTGGACAACCACGCCGTGGACCATTCCGGGCAACCGCGCCATCGCGTTTGGCGAGGCCGTGGAATATGCCGTCTATGAAGTCAAAGCGGTCGAAGACGGCGCGCACGCGAAACCGGGTGATCGCCTAGTATTCGCGACCGCCTTGGAACAAGCGGTTTGCGGCAAGGCGCACATCACCAGTGTTGAACGGCAGGCGACGCTCCCGGGCACGGCTCTTGCGGGCACGGTCGCGCGTCACCCGCTCGCCGGCGATCACTATCGGATCGACGCCCCGCTTTTCGCCGGTGATTTCGTGTCGACGGATCAAGGCTCGGGCTTCGTCCACATCGCGCCCGGCCACGGCGCCGACGATTTCGAGCTTGGCCGTGCCCATGGAATCGAAGTGCCGTTCACGGTCGATGACGATGGCCGGTTCTACGACCACGTCCCACTGTTCGCGGGCAAGCACGTCTACAAAGTGAACCCTGAGGTTTCCGAAACTTTAGCGGCGCACGGTACTTTGCTCGCGACCGAGAACTATGTTCATTCCTATCCGCATTCGTGGCGATCGAAGAAACCGGTGATCTTTCGCAACACGCCGCAATGGTTCATTAGCATGGATACGAATGACCTGCGCACGGTCGCATTGAACGCGATAGACGAAACGCGTTGGTTGCCGCGTTCGGGTCACGCGCGCATTCGATCGATGATCGAAGGCCGGCCGGACTGGTGCGTTTCGCGCCAACGTGCTTGGGGCGTTCCGATCGCGGTGTTTGTTCACAAGCAATCGGGCGAGCCGCTCCGTGACGAAGCGGTCATCGAGCGCGTAGCCGCCGCGGTCGAGAAAGATGGCGCCGACATCTGGTTCACGGCGGACCCAGCGGCGTTTCTTGGTCCGGGCCGTGATCCGGAAGATTACGAACAAGTTCAGGACATTTTGGACGTCTGGTTTGATTCGGGCTCGACCCACGCCTTCGTGCTCGAAGACGACCCGACCCAGAAATGGCCGGCATCACTTTACCTTGAAGGCTCCGACCAGCATCGCGGCTGGTTCCACTCCTCGCTGCTGGAAGCCTGTGGCACGCGTGGCCACGCGCCCTACGAGGCCGTGCTCACGCATGGCTTCGTGCTCGACGGCGCCGGACGCAAAATGTCGAAATCCGAGGGCAATGTGGTCGCGCCCCAACAGATCATCAAAGACCACGGCGCAGACATCTTGCGGCTTTGGGTGGCGCTGACCGATTACACGGATGACCTGCGGATCGGGCCGGAAATCGTGAAAGGCCTGGTCGATTCCTATCGGCGCTTGCGCAATACGCTGCGCTACATCCTTGGCAACTTGGCGGACTTCGATGCCGGCGAAAGCATCGAGCCCGATGCGATGCCCGAGCTGGAGCGTTGGGTCTTGCATCGGCTGGTCGAACTGGAAGACCTGCGTCAATCGACCTTTGCCGACTACGAATATCACCGGTTTTACAGCGCCTTGCACAATTTCTGCGCCACCGAATTGTCGGCGTTCTACTTCGATATTCGCAAAGACTCGCTGTACTGCGATCACCGCGATGACGAACGCCGTCGTGCCGCGCGGACCGTGCTTCAGCATCTGTTTGAGACATTGACCGCGTGGCTTGCGCCGGTTCTGTGTTTCACGGCGGAAGAAGCCTGGCTGTCGCTCCGACCGTCGGACGATGACAGTGTACATCTGCGCCAGTTTCCGACGTTGCCCGATGCTTGGCGCGACGACGAGCTCGCGGCGAAATGGCGCCGTTTGCGCGCCATCCGCCGCGTGGTGACGGGTGCGCTCGAGATTGAACGGCGCGAGAAGCGCATCGGCGCAAGCCTGCAGGCACATCCGGATGTGTTCCTCACCGGACACGATGCCGCGCATCTCGAAGGCATCGACCTCGCGGAATTGTCGATCACGTCGTCGATCACCGTCACCGTCGGCGCCGCGCCGGAGGGTGCCTTCACAATGCCGGAAGAGCCGGAGATCGGTGTGGTCGTGCGCCTTGCCGACGGCGACAAATGCGAACGCTGTTGGCGCGTCCTACCCGAAGTTGCGGCCCACAACGGCTTGTGCGCGCGGTGCGCCGACGTCGTTGCGACGGTCCCGGCATAGAGGCGGCGGGCGTCCATGCTCCGGATCGGTCTGACACTCGCCGTGCTGGTGGTGATCCTCGACCAGATTCTGAAGGCGGTCATGCTCGACATGCTTCCGGAACCCGGCATCGCCATAACGGTGACCAGCTTTTTTAACCTGGTTCACGTTTTCAATCCGGGTGTCAGCTTCGGCCTGCTGCCCGATATCGGACCAATCGTCCTGAGTGCCTTCGCCCTGGTGGTGTCCGCCATTTTGGGCGTTTGGCTGGCCCGCGCCGAAACCCGGCTGATGGCCGTGGCCCTAGGGCTCACCATCGGCGGCGCGATCGGCAATGTCATCGACCGATTGCGCTTTGGCGCCGTATTTGATTTTCTTGATTTTCACGTGATTGGCTGGCATTGGCCAGCGTTCAACCTGGCGGACGCGGCGATATCGATCGGTGTGGCGGGTCTGTTGCTGACCTCGTTGTTCAGCGCTCCGCGAGAGACGAAGGTGGACGAATCATGAACAGGATACACATGCGCACCCTGACACGGTACGGCGTCGCCACGGCGGCAACGCTTGGATTGGCTCTTGGGCTGAGCGGTTGCGGCGGTTCGGTGCAGAAGACGTTCGGTCTTGGCAAAGACGCCCCGGATGAATATCGGGTCGTGGAGCAGGCGCCGCTTGAGCTGCCGCCGGACTTCAACCTCAGACCACCGGCACCAGGCGCGCCGCGTCCCCAGGACACCGACATCCGCCGCCAGGCAGAGCAAATCCTGCTGGGTCCCGACGCGAACCGCACCAGCGCGGACACGATCCAACGCACGCCAGGCGAACATGCGTTCCTCAATATGGCGGGGGCGACCGAGGCCGATCCCGGCATCCGCCAGGTGATCAACCGCGAAAGCTCGGTTTTGGCAGCTGATGATGTCGGCTTTGTGGAACGCCTAATGTTCTGGCAGAGCCCGGATCCCGCCGGCGTTGCGCTTGACCCGGTTGCCGAATCCGAGAGATTGCGGGAAAACGAGGAAGAAGGCGCGCCGGTGACCCGCGGCGCGACGCCTGTGATCGCCCGCAAGGAGAAGGCGCCGCTTGAGGGATTGAACCCCTTCTAAAGGCCGGCGGACGCACGACATCGTGATCAATGACCCGGCGCCGCGAACCCTTGTTTGGCGGCGCCGGGAGGCCAATTTTGACTGAACGCCTGGCGCGTGCCCTACGCACCGGCGAACGGCCCGATTCCCCGCCAATTGATTGGATAGTCCTCATGCCATTTTTCCGACATTTCGCGCCACGTGAACTTGGGTTGGCGATCGCCGGTTTTTTGTTCGCCGCATTCGCGACGCCGGTCTCGGCGGAACCCGGGAAAACCTTTGGCGCGGAGACATTTACGCTCGACAACGGCATGCAGGTCGTCGTGATTTCCAACCACCGCGCGCCGGTCGTCCATCATGCGGTCTGGTATCGCGTGGGCGCGGCCGACGAACCGCCCGGCAAGTCCGGCATCGCGCATATGCTTGAACATTTGATGTTCAAAGGCACGGACACCATCGCCGCTGGTGAGTTCTCCAAGATCGTTGCGCGCAATGGCGGCAGCGACAATGCGTTCACAAGTCAGGACTACACCGGATATTTCCAAAACATCTCGGCTGATCGGTTGCCATTGGTCATGGAAATGGAAGCCGACCGCATGTCCAATCTCGAGTTCAGCGAGCAGGATTTCTTGACCGAGCGCGAGGTCGTGCTGGAAGAGCGCCGTAGCCGCACCGACAATCGCGCCCAAGGGCAGTTTTCGGAACAGATTGGTGCTGCGCAATATTTGTCGCACCCATACGGGCTTCCCGTCATTGGCTGGGAGCACGAAATTCGCGGCTACACCTACGACGACTCCTTGAATTTCTACCGCCGCTTCTACGCCCCGAACAATGCGATATTGATCGTCGCTGGCGACATCACCGCGGACGCGCTGAGGCCACTCGCGGAAGACACGTATGGGCGTATCCCCGCGGCCGAGGTGCCGCCCCGCATTCGACCGGCGGAGCCGCCTCAGCTTGCCGCGCGCCGCGTGGTCATGTACGACGCGCGCGTTGCCAACCCGGAATGGATGCGGAGCTATTTGGCGCCAAGTTACCGGACGGACGAAGACCATCAGGCGGTGGCGCTGGATATCCTCTCAACGATCTTGGGCAATGGTCCGACCAGCCGACTGTACCAGTCCTTGGTCGTGGACCGGCAAATTGCGACAAGCGCCGGCGCCTACTATTCCGGCGGCAGCTATGACGATACGCGGTTTGTCGTCTATGCCCGTCCGCGACCCGGCGTCGACCTCGAGGCGCTCGAGACCGCGATCGACGAAGAATTGGCAAAGCTGATCGAGGAGGGCGTAACGGAGGAAGAGCTGGAACGCGCAAAATTCGGCATCCAATCGCTCGCCGTCTATTCGCGCGACAATCTATCGACGTTGGCGCGCATATTTGGTGTCGCACTAACCTCGGGCGCTACCGTGGAAGACATTGAACGCTGGCCTGATCTTGTTGAAGCGGTGACGCCCGACGATGTTCTCGCGGCCGCGCGCTTGGTTCTGGTGGAACGGCAATCGGTCACCGGGATGCTGCTTCCGGAAGAAGAGGAGGCCAGCTAATGACTGTTGTCAAAACGCGCCGCTTCTCGCCCTTGCTGGCGGTTATCGCCTTTGGCTGCCTCTTGATTGCCGGCGGCGCGAAAGCCGCGGTCGAAGTCCAACGTGTCGTCAGCCCCGGCGGTATCGAAGCCTGGCTGGTCGAGGAGCACACTGTCCCATTCCTGTCCATGCGGTTTGCGTTTCGTGGCGGCGCCAAGCTAGACCCCGCCGGCAAAGAGGGCTTAGCCGAGCTTGCGTCCGGTACCCTGAACGAAGGCGCTGGCGACCTGGATGCTCTCGCCTACCAGAAAGCGATTGACGACAACGCCATACGCTTGGGTTTCGACGCCGGCATGGACGAATTTGGCGGCACGATGGAAACCCTCACCGAGCGTCGCGACAAGGCGTTCGAATTGCTGGCGCTTGCATTGACCGATCCGACCTTCGATCAAGGCGCGGTGGATCGCGTGCGCGGCCAACTCCTCAGCGGTTTGGAGCGCGACACGAAAAATCCAAACGCGGTGGCTCAGAAACTTTGGCAGCGAACGGTATTCCCGAACCATCCCTATGGGCGTCCCGCGTCTGGCACGATCGAAGGCGTCACGGCGATTACCACGGACGATCTGCATCAATTCGTGCGTGACCGGCTGACCCGCGACGCGCTCGTCATCGGCGTTGCCGGCGACGTCACCGCCGAGGAACTGGGCGAGCTGCTTGACCGTGCATTTGGCGGATTGCCCGAATCGGGACCGCCGTTTGAAGTCGCCGAAGTGGCACCGGCGGCGTCTGGGGCCGTGCTGATCGAACGCATGCCTCAGCCGCAGAGCGTGGTCGTTTGGGGTCAACGCGGGGTCAAACGTACCGATCCCGATTTCTACACCGCCTATGTGATGAACCATATCTTGGGCGGCGGCGGTTTCTCGTCGCGCCTCACCGAGGAAGTTCGCGAAAAGCGGGGTCTCGCCTACGGTGTCTATAGCTACTTGGCGCCGCGCGACCATGCCGGCCTGTTTCTCGGCGGCGTGGCCACGCAAAACGAACGCGTTGCCGAATCGCTCGAGGTCATTCGGGCGGAATATGCCCGGCTTCGCGACGAGGGCGTGAGCGAACAAGAACTGGCAGATGCCAAGACCTACATCACCGGATCGTTTCCGCTGACCTTGGACAGCAACGCGGAAATCGCATCGCGTTTGGTCGGCATGCAGATCACGGAGCTTGGTATCGACTATCTGGAGCACCGAAATCAACTGATCGAGAACGTCACGGTCGAGGACATCAAGCGCCTGGCCGGTGACCTGATTGATCCGAATTCGTTCACGGTCGTCGTAGTAGGCGATCCGGTCGCGATCGAACCGACGGCTGCGCGCTAGACCCGCTTCCCGCCACGCGCGCGGTTTGCTAGCGTGGCGGCGGTGATTTACGAGCACGATACTTCATTCTGCATGGCCGACGCTGTCGGCGCGGCGGGCCTCTCTCCAGAGGCTTTGCAGCCGTGGCTTGACCGGACACGGCCGGCCCTTGGACTGCTCCGCCAAGAACGCGCGGACGGATCACGCCCGATTCTAGCACTGCCCGAGCGGCGCGACGATCTGGCGGTAATCCATGCCTTGGTCGATCAGGCGAGCCGAAAGTTCTCGGACCTCGTCGTCCTCGGCACCGGCGGTTCAAGCCTGGGCGGGCAAACACTTGCCGCGCTAAGGGCTCATCCCGTGCCGCCCGCGACGCGCGCTTGGCTCCACTTCGCCGACAATATCGACCCCCACGACTATGGCGTGTTGATCGATGGCCTCGATTTGGCAAACACCTTGTTCATCGTCATCTCGAAATCGGGCGCAACCGCTGAGACCTTGACTCAATTCCTCATCGCGCTCGACGCCGCCAGTAACGCGGTCGGCGAAGAAAGCATGCGCGGCTGCTTCGTATTGATCACCGAACCCGGCGACAACCCGCTCCGCCGATTGGCGGCGCGTTGGAAGCTCCCGGTCTTTGACCACGATCCGGCGCTAGGCGGCCGCTACGCGGCCTTGTCCTTCGTTGGATTGTTGCCAGCGATGTTTGCGGGCGTCGACGCGGCGGCGGTCCGTGCCGGGGCCGGACAAGCCTTAGACATCGCGCTCGGCGCCGATGATCCGGCCGACAGCCCCCCGGCCCTCGGAGCGGCTCTCTCGGTCGCGCTCGCCGCGGAACGCGGGATTGGGGCGACAGTGCTCATGCCGTATTGCGACAGGCTCGGCGCCTTCGCCATGTGGTATCGGCAATTGTGGGCGGAATCGCTCGGCAAGGATGGCAAGGGCACAACCCCGATCCGCGCAATTGGGACCGTCGATCAGCACAGCCAGCTCCAATTGTATCTCGACGGACCGGCGGACAAATTGTTTACCGTCATCACGCTTGATGTCGCCGGCAGCGGCCGGCGCGTCGAGCCTGACTTGGTGGCGAAAGACGAGGCACTTGGCTTTCTTTCCGGGCGGACGATCGGCGATCTCATGGATGCGGAGCAACGCGCGACGATCCAAACCTTGGCAAACGAAGGGCGGCCCGTCCGCATCATACGCATCGAAGAGTTGGACGAGCGCCGATTGGGCGCCCTGATGATGCACTTCATGTTGGAAACCGTGATTGGGGGCACGTTGCTCGGCGTCGATCCTTACGATCAACCCGCCGTGGAACAGGGCAAGATCTTGACACGCAATTATTTAGCCGGCGAACAAACGGTGTCGGCATGACATTACGCCGGCTTCCCGATGGCCTGGTGAACCGGATTGCCGCCGGCGAGGTGATTGAACGTCCGGCGAATGCGGTGAAGGAGCTCGTCGAGAACGCGATCGATGCCGGTGCCAAGCGGGTCGATGTGGCACTGGCCGCGGGCGGCAAAACACTGATTGAAGTGAGCGACGACGGCGTCGGAATGACGCGCGAGGAATTGTCCTTGGCGATCGAACGCCACGTCACTTCGAAACTGCCGGACGACGACCTGACCGACATTCGGAAGCTCGGCTTTCGCGGCGAAGCCCTGCCGTCGATCGGCGCGGTGAGCCGTTTGACCATCACCAGCCGGGCACGCGACGCGGACCAAGCGTGGGCGATAACGGTGGAAGGCGGCCGTGTCGATGCACCAAAACCAGCAGCGCTAACCGCCGGCACGCGGGTCGAGGTGCACGATCTGTTCTTTGCGACGCCCGCGCGGCTCAAATTCTTGAAGAGCGACCGCGCCGAGACATCAGCCACCATTGATGCCTTGAATCAAATCGCCATGTCCTATCCTGGTGTCGCCATGACCGTGTTGGCCGACGGCCGCAAACGCATCGCGCTAGATGCGGCTCAAGGCGATTTACTGGATGCCGGACGCCACCGCCTCGCCGCTGTGATGGGCCGCGATTTCATCGACAATGCCGTGCCTGTGGAGGCGGAACGCGACAGCCTGCGGCTCGAAGGTTTTGCCGGCCTTCCGACCTTCAATCGCGGGCAAGCACGCCATCAGTATCTGTTCGTCAACCGGCGCCCCGTCCGTGATCGCTTGCTCTACGGCGCGGTGCGCGGCG